>DBFJSK010000377.1:0-4157 GCA_048403675.1 Tannerellaceae bacterium
TATTGACATATTCATTTATAGTTAGCTTGAATGATTGGTATATACATTTTCAATTACGCAGGTAATCGCCATAGTAAGAAATGGAAAGGCTGTCTTTTGCCTTGTCATAGCCGATATAAAGCCGCTTAAAGGCTGAAATAATAAAGTAACGGCAAGGTGTGCTTTGAGTTACCCGATACCTTTTGAGTTACCCTCAAAAGCGTTGCCCTGACGGGGAAAAATCGCCTCTCCGAAGTCGGGCGATTGAATTTACGAATAGGATGCTTAACATCAAACGATAGCAATAAAATTTCTAAATTATATTCTCAAACGCGTAGGATAGTACAGAGTTAAAACGAAACTTTCGAGCAAGATATTCTGATTTTACAAAAGGTGCCGGGTTTACCTCCATCCCATAAACATCCGGGTCGTTTCCGCATCGTGATGGTCGAAAAACAAACTCTTTCCAGTGTCAAGTGTGGCAATGGCAACCATATCTTTATCGGAGAGCGCGAAATTGAAGATGTCGATATTCTGTTGTATTCGTTCGATATGCGTCGATTTAGGAATAATAATCACACCGCGCTGAATAAGCCAACGCAGGGCTACTTGTGCTATGGTTTTTCCGTACTTGTGTCCTATTTCGACAAGTAACGGATTCGTGAAAAAATTGTTCCGTCCTTCGGCGAACGGAGCCCATGACATAATGCGAGTACCAAACTCCTCCATGATTTTCTGCGGTTCGATCTGTTGGTCAAACACGTGAGTCTCGACCTGATTAACAGCAGGAACTATCTCCATATTGCTGGCAATGTCAATAAAGTGGTCGGGATAGAAATTTGAGACACCGATGGCGCGAAGCTTTCCTTCCTTGTATGCCTCTTCCAATGCGCGGTATGCGCCGTAACGGTCGCAAAAAGGCTGATGGAGCAACATTAGGTCGATATAGTCAGTCTGTAATTTTCGCAGACTCTCGTCGATGGAAGCTTTCGCTTTCTCATAACCGTAGTTGGAAATCCATACTTTCGATACAAGAAAAATCTCCTCACGGTCGATGCCGCTCTTTTTCACGGCATTGCCTACGCCCTCCTCGTTGTGGTAGGCTTGTGCCGTATCAATCATCCGATAACCGACACTCAAGGCATCCGCTACACAACGCTCGCACTCGGCGGCCGATACCTGATAGACGCCGTAGCCCATTTGGGGCATTTCGACGCAGTTGTTCAATTTTACTGTTTGCATATTCTCAATTTTTGTTTATTCGATCATACCGATATTACGCAGCCATGCTCCAATGGTTTGCTCGTTGATGCGTATGCTCGTCAGCCCTTCGCCGGTCAGATGCCCGGCATCGGGAGTAAGTTCCACGATACGTGCCAGTGTTTCGTCACGGTAGGTCGAAGCATAGGTACAGAACGGAACGACGGTCTTTCCCTCGAAATCGTAGCTTTCGGCAAAGGTACAAATAATCATCGGAGTCGTCCACCACCATACGGGGCAACCGATAAATATGGTATCGTATTGCTTCCAGTTTTCTATTTCACCAGCAATGGCAGGATGCGCATTGTTGTTCTTTTCCTCCCGTGCCACTTCCGTACATTCAGTATAATCTGTAGGATAAGGTACTACCGGCTCGATGCGGAAAAGGTCGGCTCCGGTCTGACGAACGATCTCCTGCGCCATGCGCTGCGTCGTTCCGCCCCAACTGAAATAGGCAACCAGAATCTTGCTGTTGCCGCTCGGTGTGTCGGGATTGTCGCCCGGTTGTTCCGGGCCATCGGGACTCTCCGGGTTATTCGGATTATCGGGTGTGTCCTCTCCTCCGCCCTCTGGCTTTTCAGGGGTTTCGATCTCCGGTGTCTGTGGTTCATTCTCATTTTCGGGCGAACAGGCTCCGAATGTCATGACGGCCGCAGCCATCATCAGATAAATCAAGTGCTTTTTCATATTATTATTTATTGATTGTTTTTGCAATTATCTGTGTGCAAAGTTAGACATGCCTGCTCATAGCGACGGAACAAAAAATACGACTCGAATTACCATTTTTTCGGTAAGTGATTCTACGTCGATGCAAAAACCGAAATAATTGTAGTTTCAACCGAATTTCTCGTAAGGTACTCACAATTGCTTCTCTCTATCTTTGCAACGTCGAACGAAGACGATATAACTAAAAAACAGATAAATGGATATGGGAAAGAAAATTTTAACCGAACTCGTGGTGCTGGCTTCGATGATTGGCAGCACCTCTTTCGCGCAGGATATTTACACGACTGCCGCCAATGTACCGATGGTACAACTTAACAATGGAATCCTCATGCCTCAATTCGGACTGGGAACATTTCTCCAGCCTTCCGACGAAGTATGCGAACAATCATGCCTGACGGCATTGAAGGCCGGCTATCGCCACATCGACACCGCCCATGCCTATAATGATGAAGCGGGCGTGGGGCGTGCCGTGAAAGAAAGCGGTATTCCGCGCGAGGAGATATGGATTACCTCGAAACTTTGGCCGACCGAATACGGTGAGGGCAAGACGCTGAAAGCCATCGATGAGATGCTGGAGCGTATGCAACTGGATTACATAGACCTGCTTTATGTGCACCAGCCCGTAGGCGACTTCGTCGGGGCATGGAAGGATATGGAGAAAGCCGTAGCGATGGGCAAGGTGCGGGCGCTGGGCATCAGCAATTTCGATGCAAGCGACGAAGTGTTCAACAAGATTATGAACGAATCGGGTGTGAAGCCTGCCGTACTGCAAATCGAATGTCACCCTTATGCACAACGGTTGGCGATGCGGAAAAAAGTAAAGCCTTACGGTATTCACATCACTTGCTGGTTCCCGTTAGGAGGAGCAATGAGCAAGGGCGCATTGCTCAAAGACCCGACCATCATTTCCATTGGCAAAGCACACGGGAAGACTCCGGCGCAAGTCATTCTCCGTTGGCATATGCAGGAGGGGTTCTCTGCCATTCCCGGAGCATCCAATCCCGATTACATCAAAGAGAACATACAGATTTTCGACTTTGAACTGACCGACGAGGAAATGGTGCAGATGCGCTCGCTTAACAAAGAAAAACGATTCTTTAATATGTCGCTCGAAGAAAAAGAGCGTGCTTATCTCGGTAATATGCAAATTCCGACAAATAATTAAAAAATGGAATACAGAATATTAGGATTAAGCGGCTTGCGAGTCTCCGCCGTAGGCTTGGGTTGCATGGGCATGAGCCATGCCTACGGTGCGCCTGCCGACAAACGAGAAATGACGGAATTGCTCGCCGATGCCGTGCAGATGGGCTATACTTTTTTTGACACTGCCGAAATCTATGGCACGCCCGACCGTCCGCACCATAACGAAGAACTTTTAGGCGAAGCCTTGCATCCTTACCGCAACAATATTGTCCTTGCCACGAAATTCGGCTTAACTTTCGACACACCCGAAGCCACAGGACTTCACGCTCTGATACCCGACGCGCGTCCCGAAACCATCCGTCATTCGGTGGAAGAATCGCTCCGCCGCCTGCGCACAGACCGCATCGACCTCTATTACCAGCATCGCATCGACCCGTCCACGGAGCCGGAAGCAGTGGCAGAAGTCATGGCAGACCTTATCCGCGAGGGAAAAATCCTGCATTGGGGCATCTCGGAGACAACGGAAGAATATCTGCGCCGTGCCCACCGTGTATGCCCGGTAACGGCGATACAAAACCGCTTCTCGATGATGGCACGCTGGCACGAGCCTCTATTGCCCATAGTCGAGGAACTCGGCATCGGTTTCGTATCACATTCGCCGCTCGCCAACGGCTTGCTGACAAATCGTTACACAGCCGGCACGTCTTTCGACCCTACCACCGACTATCGTGCGTCGATGCCGCAATACCGCCCGGAGAGTTTTGAGAAAAACCGTGCGCTCTTCTCTTTGCTTGAACAGTTAGCAGACGGACATCGGGCCACCGCCTCGCAAATCTCACTCGCGTGGATGATGAACAAACGTCCACCCATCGTCCCCATTCCCGGCACACGCCACTTGTGCCGGCTGAAAGAGAACATAGGTGCGGCGGACATTCACCTTACTGACGAAGAAGTAAAGGCTATCGACACGGCTCTCGATGCAATGGGGATGAGCGATGTATTCGGAGGAGCACCTATAAAAATAAACGATTAAGCCGAGAGCAGCGGAC
>DBFJSK010000378.1:0-6264 GCA_048403675.1 Tannerellaceae bacterium
CAGACGAGCTTTTTCAGCCTGACGGGCAGCTTCGCTATCCTTTTCTTTGACAGCCAAAACGGCAGCTTGTTTGTTTTTCACCCAAGCCTGGAATTTTTCTTCCGCAGCCGCTTCGTCGAATGCACCTTTCTTAACGCCTTCCAACAAGTGCTTTTTCAAGCAAACGCCTTCACGCGAAAGGATGTTCCGAGTCGTATCCGTAGGCTGAGCACCTACCTGTAACCAATACAAAGCTCTTTCGAAATTCAAATCTATTGTAGCAGGATTAGTGTTCGGATTATAAGAACCTATCCTTTCAATAAATCTTCCATCACGTGGAGCCCTGCTGTCTGCAACTACGATCTGATAAAAAGCATACCCTTTACGACCGTGTCTTTGCAATCTAATTTTTGTTGCCATGTTTGAATAATAATTTAAGCTGTTTGTATTAGCGGGTGCAAAGATAGGTAATTATACGGACTTACAAAACTTTCCCCTCGAATTCGCTTTTGTAAATGCTAAAAAATAACAAATATTCTCTTTTGCCGCTCTCTTTGAAGTTTTCACTTCTCCTTCTTTGCATCCCCCCTTGGCATCTCGCCTTGGCATTTTGCATTCTCTCCTTTCCTCTCTCCCTCTCCCTTTTCCCTTTTCCCTTTTCCCCTTTCCCCTCTCCCTTTTCCTTTTCCCCTTCTCTCCTTTCCCCTTTTCCTTTTTCCATTCTCTCCTTTCCCCTTTTCCTTTTTCCATTCTCCTCTCCCCCCTCTATCCAGGCTTTTTCAATTTCCCGACTTCCTTCCCGACTTCATCCGACCGCACGTCGTCCCCCACATTTTTTCCCGATTTTACCTTATGCTAAAAAACACACCTTTTGGCCCCTTTCCCTTTTCGGCAAGCGAATCGCTTTTGCCTCCCGAAACGAACGGGAAAGTTCAACCGAAAAAAAGAACCAAAAGGAGCAACCGGAAAACCGCTCCCCAAAATAGCAAAGGAAAAAAAGGCTTATAGAAGGAGATATTAAACGAAAAATCATAAATTTGTAACCTCAGCCTCTTTACGGAGGGCTTATCATCGCTAAATTATCTAACATTTTAATACTATTACTGTGAAAGAAGAAGAAGAAAAGGTAAAAGGTTTACCTGAAAACACCTATCGCGAACTAAGCGAAGGGGAAACATATCATCCTTTGATGTCGCCCCAAAAAACGTACAAAGAAGTTACCCCCTGGTCGGTTCTCTGGGGATTGGTGATGGCTGTCATTTTCAGTGCCGCAGCCGCTTACCTGGGTTTGAAAGTGGGGCAAGTATTCGAGGCGGCTATTCCCATCGCCATCATTGCCGTAGGGCTTTCGAACGGCTTCAAACGGAAAAATGCGTTGGGCGAGAATGTGATTATCCAATCCATCGGGGCCTGTAGCGGGGTGATCGTGGCAGGGGCTATTTTTACGCTTCCGGCGCTTTACATCTTGCAAGACAAATATCCCGAAATCACAATCAATTTTTTTGAAGTGTTCATGAGTTCACTTCTCGGGGGTATTCTGGGTATCCTTTTGCTTATTCCTTTTCGGAAATATTTCGTCTCCGATATGCACGGCAAATACCCCTTCCCCGAAGCGACGGCTACCACGCAGGTGTTGGTTTCAGGCGAAAAAGGCGGTAATCAAGCCAAACCGTTGATATTGGCCGGGCTAGTCGGGGGGCTTTACGATTTCATCATCGCCACCTTCGGATGGTGGAGCGAAACGATTTCTACCCGGATTGTCGGCGCTGGCGAACTGCTGGCCGAAAAAGCGAAAATCGTGATGAAGGTAAATACCGGCGCTGCCGTATTGGGCTTAGGGTATATCATCGGGTTAAAATATACGATGATTATCTGTGCCGGTTCTTTCCTGGTTTGGTTGATTATTATTCCAGCCATGTCGGCTATTTTCAGTGCCGATGTTCTGACGTTCGGTAACGATGCCATTACCGCTACGGTGGGCAGCATGAGCGCCGAGCAGATCTTCACCACCTATGCACGCCATATCGGTATCGGAGGCATCGCCACGGCCGGCGTCATCGGAATTATTAATTCGTGGGGAATCATCCGGGGCGCCGTAGGGCTGGCTGCCAAGGAACTGAAAGGCAAAGAACGGCCGGAAAGCGGAGACGTACCCCGTACGCAGAAAGATTTGTCGATGAAAATCATCTCGATCGGAATTGTGCTGACATTAGCCGTTACCTATTTATTTTTCCATTTCGGCGTGCTCGACAACTGGTATCATGCGGTGATCGGCCTGCTGATTGTGGGAATTATCGCATTTCTGTTCACAACGGTAGCCGCCAATGCCATCGCCATCGTGGGAACGAACCCCGTTTCGGGCATGACGCTCATGACCTTGATTGTCGCTTCGATTATTCTGGTCGCCGTAGGGCTGAAAGGGCCGGCCGGTATGGTATCGGCACTGATTATCGGGGGTGTAGTTTGTACGGCTTTATCGATGGCGGGCGGTTTCGTAACCGACCTGAAAATCGGTTATTGGCTGGGAAGTACGCCAGCCAAGCAGGAAACATGGAAGTTTCTGGGCACGCTGGTTTCGGCTGCCACCGTGGGGGGCGTGATTTTGATTTTAAACCAAACATATGGTTTTACAAGCGGGCAGTTAGCAGCCCCGCAAGCGAATGCGATGGCGGCCGTAATCGAACCGTTGATGAGCGGCGCCGGCGCTCCTTGGGCTTTGTATGCCATCGGAGCGGTACTAGCCATCGTTTTGAATTTCTGCAAAATTCCGGCGCTTGCCTTTGCATTGGGTATGTTTATTCCGCTTGAGTTGAATACTCCGTTGCTGATCGGAGGCGCCATTAGCTGGTATGTCTCCACACGTAGCCAGGATCAAGACCTCAATCGCGTACGGTTGGAGAAAGGGACGCTGATCGCTTCGGGCTTTATCGCCGGGGGCGCGCTGATGGGCGTAGTAAGTGCGGCCTTGCGTTTTGCGGGTATCAATTTGATGAACGAAGCGTGGGCTACCGGTCATGCAGCCGAAGTATTGGCTGTCGTGATGTATCTTGTACTGATTGTCTATTTGGCAATGAGTGCATTGAAAACGAAGAAATAATTTATCCGGCTTTCCGGAGGAAGAAGAGCGAAAAGAAAGAGATCCCACAAAAAGGGTGTTTCGCTCTCGCCCTTCTCTCCGGTAAAGCTTTATTCAAATCACCTCAATTTTAGATCAATGAATGGAAGCACCAGTTATTAATGTAGGAATCGTATCCGAGAAAGCACTCTCGTTTGTTTTCAACACCGAGTATGTTCATGTCGAAACCGGCGCGTTCCTGACAGGTGAACAACGCGCGTTGTTTGTAAACGGTAAAATTGTTTTTAATGGAAAATTATTCAACGAATTATTTTTCGAACCGACCACCCCCGATTCGTCTTTTTATCTTAAAGCGGTTACGATTGGCGTGGATTTCCACTGGCAGCGACAAGAAGACCAATGTTTCCGGGGAGCGCTGAACCTGGTGGTAGGTAAAGATAATATGATAGCCATCAACCAAATAGATGTGGAAACTTACCTAATGAGCGTCATTTCGTCGGAGATGAGCGCCACCGCCTCCAAAGAATTCCTGAAAGCCCATGCAGTCATTTCCCGAAGCTGGCTGTTATCTGAGGTAGAAAACCGCATACAACCTGCCGAGAAATCCGATTACCCGAATCCTTATCGTGACAAAACGCAGCTCATTCGCTGGTACGATCGTGAAGATCATACCTTTTTCGATGTATGTGCCGACGATCACTGCCAGCGCTACCAAGGAATTACGCATGCTTTCACACCTACTGTGGAAGAAGCGGTCAAAGAAACGGAGGGTGAAATCCTGACGGACGGCGAGCGGATATGCGACACCCGCTTCTCGAAATGTTGCGGAGGAATGACCGAAAAATTCGAAAATTGTTGGGAACCCGTCCCCCACTCCTACTTGACTGTTGTCCGCGACGACAAAAATACCGGCCATTCTCCCTCATCCATAGCGACCGCCGCGCCAGACTTGACTGACGAAACAAAAGCGGCCGAATGGATACGTACAAGCCCCGAATCGTTTTGTCGAACAAGCGACAAACGAATTCTCGATCAGGTATTGACTTCGTACGATCAGGAAACAACCGATTTTTACCGCTGGAAAGTGATCTATACGCAGCGACAACTTTCAGAGCTGATCCGCCGGAAAAGCGGCATGGATTTCGGAGATATCATCGACTTGGTGCCCCTTGAAAGAGGGAGTTCCGGCCGTATCGTACGACTGAAAATTGTAGGAACCCGGCAAAGTTTCATTATCGGCAAGGAGCTGGAAATTCGCCGCACGCTGTCGGAAACCCATCTGTATAGCTCTGCCTTTGTCGTCGACCGGGAAGATATTCTATACGATATACCGGGTCGTTTTGTACTGACCGGCGCCGGCTGGGGGCATGGGGTGGGCCTTTGCCAGATCGGTGCGGCCGTGATGGGTGAACAAGGTTACTCCTATCGCGAAATTCTAGCCCATTATTTTCCCGAAACGATGTTGGAAAGACGCTATTAGCCCGGATAACCCCTATTCTTCCCTACGTTTTGACCAAGCAAAACTACAAAGCAGTAAGGGCTGCCCCTTTCCAAAAAGGTGCAGCCCTACTACTTAATGTTTACCTAAATTACAGCATATCATATCTAGTTAATATTCAAACAATTAACAAACAAGTTGCAATAACTTGTAAAACATTTGTGCATCATCCATAAATAAAAAATGGTCAACAAAGTTTTATCTTTGCAAAGATAGCTTTAGTTTTGTTTTTATGCCCCTTTGGTAACAATGCTTTTCAGCATAAAAAAAATAGGCCGCCCCATCCATCTCGGACAAAGCGGCCCCTTACTAGATATATGACAACATGTTACCTTTTCTTGTGTTTCATCCAGGCCAAGATAGCGGCAATTGCGCCGCCTACCAGCAGGAACCACCATACTACCGCCGGCACCGGCCGTGTGTTCACGTTCGTTTTCTCAGCGCGCCGGCTCTTATCTATCGTTGTCGCGCTGCTTTCTTCGACCCGGCGCTGGATGGCTGTTGAATCCTTCATCGTCAGCCGGCCGGCGGTGTAGTCCTCCGTTACGGTACCTTCTTCGATCGATACCGGCCACTGACGGCCGGCGCTGTCCGGTGGAGAAAGAACCGTAATTGTGTAGGCGCGCTCCGTGCGGAGTTTCTCTGCTATATTGTCCGATATGGTAATTCCCATAACGGAACCTTCGAGCAATCGCCCGGTTTCTTCCCGGCGGATGTCTGTATGCTCTTCTACGGCTGCCTTCCGGGTGCCGCACGAGCAAACCAATAATATGAGGGATACGATTAAGGTTGCTTTCATATTACAAGGCCTCCCATCCCTTAATAACGTCCGCCATGACCGCCGGCCGGCCGTTCTCTACCTGGCTAATTGCGGCTACAATCCGGATCATCTGTTCGCGGTCGTCAGTGTTTACCGGGTCGTCGGCCGGGATACCGGACATCTCCGATACCCTGGCTATGTATGCCGCGGTATTGTTTTCGACAGGGGGCGCCCAGCGCGTAATCATTCCCCGGATCGTATCCAGCCCGTACAGCTTCTTATAATTGCGGAGAATCACGAACACGGCGCGATAGCCGTAGTACATTGTGTAGAACTGTTTGAACGCCGGGTCAGTGCTCGGGCGCACTTCGAAATTGAAATGATCCGAATTAGTCCGGATATTGCCGGGGTTGTTGTTTCTCAGCCCCCGGGGCTGTTTACTCTGTTTCATCTTTTCCTATCTCTGTTTTATCTTCGTTTATTGCATTGTCTTCAATGGGCGGTTTGCGATCGGTGCATTTCAAATTCCTGCATTTCAGCACCCTGAAAACTGCTAGCTGAGTGGTTAGGGTGTTGATCTCATCGCGGAACCTGCTTTGATCGTCGTATAATTTATCGATCAAGGCACTTTGTTTCTTTTTATCCTCACCGGCCTGCATAAACAATTCCCTCCATTGTTCACTCGCTTTCTTTTCGTTTTCCAAATCGGCCGACTTCCGTTTTGACGGGAACATTAGGAGTGCCCCTAGGCCCCCGCCGCCGATAAAGGTTAATACTGCTGTAATAATCGCTGTCCAGTCCATATATTCGTTCTAATTATCTACATAAGGAGTATAATCCTTCTGCTTATATCTGAGTTTGTTAGATATTCTGAAATTCTTTATTCCGGCATCGTATAGGAAGTAATTGTCCCCAGCCTCCGCGTTTGTTCCCACATAGTATTGGTACATG
>DBFJSK010000379.1:0-3151 GCA_048403675.1 Tannerellaceae bacterium
CAATTGGCTGACATTTTCCTGACAGTGTTCAAAAAGGGATTTTCGGACTCCAAATTCTCCATTTAAGAGTGATTCCTACGTAATATTTTATATCTTCGAACATTCAATTTGAAACCCCGCCGGCCTTCCCGAGAAATGGCCGGAAAGCGAAAAAACAGAAAATACAGATGGAAAAACGGTTAACGGCAACTCTTTCCCTTTCGGGCGTATTCCTTATGCTCGCTCTATCGCTCAGCTTCGGATTTCATAATTACCGGGCGGCAGAAAAACGGATTGTCCACGATCTGAACCAAGCGCTCCGGCAAACCGTTCTGGCCCATTCCACCGAATGGATAAACCCGGATACTTTACAAACTTATCATCGCTTGACGGAACTTTTCGGACAGTGCGTAGCCGTAGAAAGTTCGAATAACGAATTTACAAACGCCTTGCATCTTGACCCTCTGAAAGCGAAATCGGGCCTGATCGTGCGTATCAGCCGTCCCCGAACAGCCCTGACACCCCAAGAGGAAACGGAAATTTCCCCCTCGGCTTCTTATCTCACCAGCGATACGATCGTATGGATGCCGGGGGGCGGCTCCGAAGCCAAAGCCGCCCGGCCAACCGTCGATCTCTCCTTTCAGGGATACGCCCGCTGTTCTTTCCTGACCATTTTTTCGTTAGCGGATAAATCCTTACCTGTCGTATGCTTAGTGTTAGCCGCTTTATCCGGCTTCTTTTTTGTACGGTACGGACGATTTGACAACGAACAAGGAGCATGTACAGCCGATCAGCGAATCGCTTTCGGAAATATCACCCTGTCCTGCGCACAAGCGTGCTTTTTTAAAGAAGATGAAGAAAAATTGAAAATGACCCCCCAACAATATACTTTGATGGAAATGTTTTTCCGTTCGCCAGCCCATCTGCTTACGCGCTCCGAAATATGCGACGCCTTATGGCCGGGCAAAGACAATGCAGACGAAACCTTGAATACCCTCGTCAGGCGGTTACGCCCGTTGATAGAAGAAAACAGCAACTTGAAAATAACAACCGACCGGGGAAGAGCCTACGTACTGGAAATAAAAGAAACGGCGGCCCAGACAGCCGCCGAATAACAGGCCCTTAATCTTTTTGAACAGATTAGTGCGCCGCTTCCCCCGCTGACGCACTTTCTTCTGCCCCGGCGCGTTTTTCCCCGAAACCGGTCGTTTCAATCTCCGAGGCCGTATTCCCCCCCAGCGCCCCCACCCCAAAAACAGGTTGGCAGCATACCCGGAAAGAGAGCGTATTTCTCAAAATAAGGCCATCCCTTTTCAATCGTATGCAATCTCGATGCGGTAAGAAGCATCGAAAATAGCGCCCGGCTCCAAACTTTGCATCCAGTCTTTCTCTTTGAATTCCCCTTTGTAATCGACCCGGTCGCAACGACCGTACCAAGGTTCGATACAAACAAAAGGAGCATCTTTTCCGGGAGGCGACCACAACCCCACCACCGGCGCCGTGAAATGAAGCGAAAGCACCCGGCGCCGGTGCGTATCCAATAAGGTAACTTCTTTCAACTGGCTGTCTTCAAAAATCAACGCATCCTTATCGAAGGTATGTACATCGAGCGGAAGCAAGCCGTCGGTCAGCGTTAGCGGATAGGATTCCGGCAGCGCGCATCCCTGTTCGCCGATCAATTTATAACGCAAGCCCTCCGTCCGGTCGAAAGCGAAAAAGCCGCGCGCGGGATCTTCCGGACGCCGATCTGGATAATAAAAAGCGGGATGGGCTCCGATCTGGAAATAAAGCGCTTCCGACCCTGTATTTTTCACCGTCCAAAGCACTTCGACATCCCACCCTTTCAATTTATAACCGATTTCCAGGCAGAAAGGGAAAGGATATACTTTCATCGTAGCGCCGTTGCTCGTCAGGCGGAAACGCACTTCACCGGCCGTCTCGGAAACAAGCTGAAAAGGCAAATCCCGGGCGAACCCATGTTGCGAAAGCGGGTAAGAAGCGCTTTCATGCCGGTACATATTTTCCCATACGGCTCCGACTATCGGGAAAAGCACCGGCGAATGGCGTTTCCAATAGGCCGGATCGGCATTCCAAAGATACTCTCGGCCGGTAGCTTGTGCCGTGATCCGGCTTAACTCGGCTCCTTGCTCGTTGATCTGTAAGGATAAATTCTCATTTGCTAATACTTTCATAGCGATATACTTTTGATAGATAATTTATTTTTTTTCATATTCCGGCAGCCTGTTGTATCCCTCTCGGTTTCGCAACGGCCGGTTAGGCAGCTGCCGGTTAGGTGGCGGTTGCTTTCGCTTCCGTTACCCCTATCGGTTCTACGGCCGTCGGTTCTTCAGCCACCTGTTTTTACACTTCCCGTATTCCTTTCAGATACCGTTCCGGCGTGAGGCCCACCTTCCGCAGGAAACCGGCCAACGCCCCATACGCCAAAGGCTTCTCCCGGTAACCGGGCAGTTCGATTTCCACCAAACTATCTTTCGGCATCGAAACCGGTACATACGGAATCAACTTTCCCGCCACATACCGGTACTCCGCCTCTTCAGGCGCACACAGCAAAGCCATCCGCCACTCCTGCTCCGCGGCAAAACACGCTTCTTTCACCTCCAAACAAGCATTACATAACAGAGAAAAGAATCGGGAACCCGCAGCAAACCCCGTATGTTCGGCATCGTAAAAGAACTTGTCATATTCCTTTTCAAGCTGAGCCTCGAAGGTAGCCGACACCTGATCCGGATCATATTTACACCCGATCAGATACCGATTTTCCAGTAGGCAGTGTCGAAGCAATTTATCGGAATCGAACGTCAAAATAAGCTCAGGCCCTTCCGAGGACGAAGAAAGGCCTCTAGCCGACCAGGCGGCCGCCCCCGCTTTCTCGACCGTGCCTTTATCCGCATACAAAGGTACCGTATACAATTCCACCTCCGGCCCTACCAGCATCCGCCGGTTCTCCCGGAAAAAAGGCATATCCCGTTTTGAAGCGCCGGGGAGAATCCCCTTTTTTTCTTCATACGTTCCGATCGCGCGGCGGAGCAAAGACAAACCATAATCGATCTCACGAGACGGAACCGCATACATCAGATGTACCGCAGGTAACGACCAGAACTCGCCGCTTCCCCCGGGTTCCCACCCTTTCACAAACGTTTCCAACGCGATA
>DBFJSK010000380.1:0-4017 GCA_048403675.1 Tannerellaceae bacterium
GGTTGCATGCAACCGGCCCCTCTTCTATATCCTTTCTTTTTTTAAGCCGCTCCCTGCTTAAAATAAATGAACCAATAGCAACCCCAATCCTACCGAAACCCCGGTAGCCACCAGCCCCGGCATCATGAAAGAATGGTTGAGAATATATTTTCCGATGTGTGTCGTACCCGTGCGGTCGAAATTGATAGCCGCCACCACCGTCGGGTAATTGGGAATAAAAAAGTATCCGTTCACAGCCGGAAAAAGCGCGATCAGCATATACGGAGAGATTCCCAGGGCGATACCCAGCGGCAACATCGCCCGAATCGTAGCGGCCTGGCTGAACAACAAAATCGACATGGCAAACAAGGCCAGCCCGAAAAGCCACGGCATCTGAGTAACCAGATGCTCGATCGACCCCTTCAGTTCCGCCATATTCCCCCCGATAAACGTATCCCCCATCCAGGCAATACCGAAAATAGCCACCACCGCCTGCATTCCGGCCGAGAAAACCGACCCTTGGGTCGCTTTGATACCGTCGGTTTTCGTCACCATCAGAATCAGGGCGGCTGCCGACAACATCAGGATTTCGATAATATGCGACATCTCCATTTGAATCGTTTCGCCCCCCACCGTAAAGGCCGGACGCAACGAGGCGTTCGATCCGAACACCACGATCCCGATCGTAGCCAGAATAAAAATCAATACGGCCAGCAACGCCGCCCGTTTGTTCTGAACCCCCTTGGCCTGATAATGCTTGTTATCGAATTCGCCGTCGGCCACCCGTTTGAGGTACACCGGATCGTCCACCAGTTCCTTGCCCACCCTGAGCGACAGAAAAGCGCCCGCCAATACCCCCGCCAAGGTGCAGGGCACCGAAATTTTCAGAATATCGAGCAAGGTAATGGAGTAACCCGAAAGCATGCTCAGCAGCGCCACCGTAGCCGCCGAAATCGGACTGGCCGTAATCGCCTGCTGCGAAGCGATCACCGCAATACCCAGCGGACGTTCGGGACGTATTTTCGTATCGGTAGCCACCTCCGCAATCACCGGCAAAACCGAATAAGCCACATGGCCCGTACCGGCAATGAAAGTAAACAGATAGGTAACCAGCGGGCTGAGCAACGTGATGTGTTGCGGATTCTTCCGAAGCAGTTTTTCCGCCCATTTTACCATCAGATCCAATCCCCCCGCAGCCTGCATACAACTGGCCGCTGCAATGACGGCGACGATCATCAACATCACGTCGATGGGCGGCGACGTAGGTTGTAGTCCGAAACCGAAAGTGAGGATGGCAAGCCCCAGGCCGCCCAGAACGCCCAAACCGATGCCGCCCAACCGGGCGCCGATGATGATGGCGAGTAAAACGAAGGCTAATTGTATCAGCATGTGTTCTATTTCTATAGATTTAGTTGGTAATGGAGGCAAATTTAATTATTTTTGTTGCGCTATGAACTACAAAAACAGAAAAATACAAATGAAAAGAATCTGCTTTGCCATTTTGTTGGGTTTGTTGGTCCTTTGGCCGGATCTCTATGCCCAGGGGCGCCAGGAATTTCTGCTTGAAAAAGGTTGGAAATTCACGCGTGAGGACAATCCCGAGTTTGTGAATCCGGCGTTCGACGACAACGCTTGGCAGTCGGTAACCGTACCCCACGATTGGGCGATTTACGGCCCCTTCAGTTCACAGAACGACAAACAAGAGGTCGCCATCGCCCAGGACGGACAACAGGAAGCGATGGAGCACGCTGGCCGTACCGGCGGTCTGCCATTCGTAGGTGTAGGCTGGTACCGCACCACCTTCGAGGCCCCCACCTTCGCACCCGGCAAAAAAGCCTTTATCCAGTTCGACGGCGCCATGAGCCATGCCCAGGTATACGTCAACGGCCAGAAAGTCGGTTACTGGCCCTACGGTTATAATTCCTTTTATTTCGATATCACGAAATACCTCCGGGCGGGCGCTAAGAACACCCTGGCCGTCCGGTTGGAAAACCTGCCCGAATCCTCGCGCTGGTATCCCGGCGCCGGCTTATACCGCAATGTACATGTCGTAGTTACCGAAGAGGCCCATATCCCCGTATGGGGCACCTTTGTGACGACGCCGTCCGTCAGCCGCGAATTTGCGAAAGTGAATGTCCAGACCGAAGTAGTGCTTCCCCAAGGCGCCGATCCGGCCGCCTACACAGTGGTCACCCGGTTGCTGAATCCCAACGGCGAAGTAATTACCGGGTTAAGTACGCCGCTTACCCAACTGCCCTTCAACGACGGGAAGGTCAGCCAGGAATTCATCATTCAGAAACCCACCCTCTGGTCGCCCGATATGCCGGCCCTTTATACGGCTGAAAGCCGCCTGATGGCCGGCAACGACCTGAAAGATCTTTACACGACGCCTTTCGGCATCCGTTCCATCGAGATTATTCCCGGAAAAGGCTTTTACCTGAATGGCGAACGCACGGTTTTCAAGGGCGTTTGCAACCATCACGATCTCGGCCCGTTGGGAGCTGCCGTGAACGATGCCGCTATCCGGCGCCAGATCCGTATCCTCAAAGAGATGGGCTGTAACGCCATTCGTTCCTCGCATAATATGCCGGCCCCCGAACTGGTGAAAGCCTGCGACGAGATGGGGATGCTGCTGATGGCCGAAAGTTTTGACGAATGGAATACAGCCAAATGCAAAAACGGTTACAACCTGTTCTTCGACGAATGGGCGGAAAAAGATCTGGTGAACCTGATTCGCCATTACCGCAACAACCCCAGCGTGGTGATGTGGTGCATCGGCAACGAAGTGCCCAACCAGTGGACGGAAGGCGATTGTAAAATCGCCCGCTTTTTGCAGGACATCTGCCATCGCGAAGACCCTACCCGCCCGGTTACGCAAGGCATGGATGCACCCGATGCCGTGGTGAATAATAATTTTGCCGCCGTGATGGATGTGGCGGGCTTCAATTACCGGCCCCACCGTTATCAGGTGAACTATAAGAAACTGCCGCAGCAAATCATTCTGGGCAGTGAAACGGCCTCGACGGTCAGCTCCCGCGGCGTCTACAAATTCCCGGTGGAACGCAAAGCGATGGCTGTGTACGACGATCATCAGAGTTCCTCGTACGATGTGGAACATTGCGGCTGGTCGAATTTGCCGGAAGACGATTTTATCCAGCATGAGGATTTGCCTTATTGCATCGGCGAGTTTGTCTGGACAGGTTTCGATTACCTGGGCGAACCTACGCCTTATTATACCAACTGGCCGAGCCATAGCTCTTTGTTCGGCATCATCGACCTGGCCGGTATTCCCAAAGATCGCTATTATTTGTACCGCAGCCACTGGAACAAGGCTGAAAAAACGCTGCATATCCTGCCGCATTGGACGTGGCCGGGACGCGAAGGGGAGGTAACGCCGGTATTCGTGTATACCAATTACCCGTCGGCCGAACTGTTTATCAACGGCAAGAGCCAGGGAAAACGGACGAAAGATTTGAGTATCGCGATCGATAGCAGCTATACCGAAGCGGCGCAGAAAAGTTTCGAACGCCAGAAACGTTACCGCCTGATGTGGATGGATACCCGCTATGAGCCGGGTACGTTGAAAGTGGTGGCTTACGATAAGGATGGCAATGCCGTGGCCGAACAAGAGGTGCATACCGCCGGCAAACCGCATCATATCGAACTCAGCGCCGATCGTACGCGGCTGACGGCCGACGGTAAGGATCTGGCCTTTATCCATGTGCGGGTAGTGGATAAAAACGGTAATCTTTGTCCCGACGATAGCCGGAAAATCCATTTTAAAGTGAGAGGCGCCGGTACCTACCGGGCGGCAGCCAACGGCAATAGCGCCAGCCTCGAATCGTTTCAGGCGCCGCAGATGTCGCTCTTTAGCGGCCAGCTTACGGCCATTGTGCAGACGGCCGAGGAACAGCCGGGCACGATTTATTTCGAAGCTTCCGCGCCGGGTGTAAAAAGCGCCGAACTGGAATTAATCAGCGAGTAAGCACGGATTAACAAATAAGAAACCGGCCTCCGGCAGGAAAACGCGGCGTCATA
>DBFJSK010000381.1:0-11670 GCA_048403675.1 Tannerellaceae bacterium
ATTTGATCGTTCCAATGATATAATAATCCAATTCTGTATACTTCCCCCTCTTAGTCTCTAACATACGATCCGTTTCCGCATCTGCTTTTTCTAAAATGGTAATCAAGACTTCATTAAGTACGTCTATCTCTTCGCCGCTCATACTGGATAAAGAGCAAATGTATTTTGCATAATCCAGCCACCTATCGTACCTCTCTTCTATATATTTATTTACATTCTCACTTGCCATACCTACTATTTTTTGATTATATTTGTCTTGGTTTGAGGGAGGGTGGCGCTGTGAAGTGCTGCCTTTCTTTTTTATTTCTTGAATCCAGCAAACGTATGGCCTTTCGTATCTTTTCTATAAAGAAAAGCCGGCGTGAACCGGCTCTCTCATTGTTTTTGTCATTTGATTGTATATCCTAGATGTAAATCCAAAGTACAGCCACCATCTTGAGTTAAATAGTATTCCAAAAATTCGCCTTTATAGGCGGTAAGATGTTCATCCATGTATGTATGTACATCAGATCTTTTTTGAAAATACAAACCTCTGGCATCTAACACAACATCGCATCCATTCCAAACTTCCAAATTGCAGGGTACACCTTTTTTGATAGAAAATCTCATTTTTTTCAAATTTAAATTATGCAAGCAATATCGCTTTATAGCATACCGTTATTTTGTATTACATTTGGTGGCAAAAAATCACAGGAATCTGATTCTCAGAAGCCTTTTTTCTACCATTTGCGCATTGGTTAGCCTAAAATTATTGATTATTCACTTTTATTTAACATCTATAAGAACACACCGCACCGAGAAGGCATCGACCCGATTGTAAGTGAACACATTCGCCGTGCCACCATTGAAGAACACGTACGTAGCATTCGTACCACTCGGTGAAGACGACCAATAGTAGCCGCTCGTCCCCTGATAGTCGGAATCACCATCGCCAAACCGGAGGCCAGCGGCCGGGGAGCCGTAGTTCGAAGCCGTCCGACAAGCGAAAGACGCCCTCCTTTGTTTCGAAGTCAAAGTGGTATTGCGAGTTGTCCACAAGCCATTCTTGTTCCTCCCTGGTGGGAAGTCTGTATCCTTCCGGGCAGGCTTCCCGCGCTTCGTCGAAGGTGTATAAGCCCGGTAGCTGTATCGACTGCTTCCATAGTCTTTGGAAGTCCGGTTGCTGTTTGCTTTGCCACTCGGCGCCAGCGACAAAGGCAGCTAGTATTACTTTGGCCATAACTTCCCCTGTCCAGATCTCATGTTCTTTTTCTTGATATGCCTTTGCGGCTGCTTCTACTTTGTTCATGTTCGTTTTTTATTAGTTGGATTATGTGAATTTTACTACTTTTACCCTCGTTTAAAAGGAAATACGGTTATGTAGGGGGAAGAAGACTTAGGATCTTCGTCCCCTACTTTTTCCCAAAGCTAGAATGTTAGAGACCTCCATCATAACTTACCACACAGTCTATAGCTTTCGCGGGAGTATTCATTTCAGCCTGCATCTTATTGAGCATAGCTCTAGCATCCCAACTATCAACCGGTGCCCAATTATACGCTTCCGCCATATTTCGGGCGACTTCTTCCGTTACCGGGTTGATTGCGTAAATGGCAGCATGATTCAGGAACCGGGTGAATGATGGTTGTCGCTTTGTCTGCGGTACATCAACACGTAAGAAGTTGTTACCGGCAATGTTTTGTTCTGTGCATCAGCCGGCTAAACGGTTATGGCCGAAAAGCTCTACAATGCACCATAAATCGAAATTTTGATTTGTTTCCATGATTCGTTATTTTTTAAAATTGATTTCTAATAAATTTATGTATGTATCCAATTCATTTTGAAGATATTCCACTTGTTTTTGAAGTTCTTTTATTGTTTCATTCTTTTTCTTCAATTCTTCGTAGTAGCGCTTTCTTTCAAATCCTTCAGGCGAAGATGGTTCGCTGATTGTACAAGTGCAGTCTTTAATATCATTGCTCATTACCACCGACCAACAGCCAGGAATTAATGCCTTGCCAACAGCCTCGTCAAAAACATAATGGCACTTCATTATTTTTTAATTTCTTTCTCTTTCATCTTATCATACTCCACCCTCACTTCCTCATACAGCTGTTCTTGCTTCTTTGTGAACGGCATGAAGGAATGGTTTAGCCAACGGCAGATGTAATAAGGCTTGTCGATGGAGTAGTCCTTGTTGTCAGAGGTTATCAGCCAATTATTTGGATTGTCATTTCGCACCGCCTTTTCTCTTGCCAAAATGAAAGCATCAATGAGTTTCGGGTATTTCAGTAGTCCGATATAGTTGCTCGTAAAGTTCGCTTTTGGGCAAACGATACAGCCAACCCGCTTACTGCTTTCGTATTCAGGATTTATTGGTAGATTATGTAAATGGATATAATTCCAAACATCGGCATCCGACCAATCTATGATAGGTCTTAACTGAATGATATTCGCACTGCCTACCGACTGACAATGTTCCTCGAAATATTCACTAACCAATACTTTGTTTTGCTTCAGTATGGTTTTATTCTTAGCCGAGAAAGCCGTGTACTTGGAACGAATTGCACTTTCCGCTTTCCGCACTCCGATAATGCTACACTTATCTACATAGTGACGGTTATGCTTGTAATTATCGCAACAGTAAGCACGTTGTACGGTTGGGAACATACCACCGTGGTTGCGCCAAATGTTTTCAATGAACCCGAACTTATAATCTCTACGACAAATCACATCGGAATAATGTTCATAAATGAAGCGAAGCGTGACAGGACTTTCAAAAGCATGGTTGAAATATGCTTTGAACTCCACGCCGCTACGCTTACATAGGTCGTAGCACACCTGGCTATCTTTGCCACCAGAGAAACCGAGAGCGATTTCAAGGCTCATAGTCTTTGCTATCTTCGCAAACCGCTGTATACGGAGAATGGCGGTCTGTTCTATTTCTTCTTGGAAGAGGTTCATTTTTTAGTTCAGAATTAATATTTCTCTCCATTCAATACCGATATATGCCGGATCTTTATCCGGGCAATACCAAGCTAAGAACCATTTATCACCCCTTTGAGCCTTCCACATTTTGCCCTCATATTTTCCTGATGGTAAAGTTGTGGAGTATTCCATTAGCCCCTTAAATGTTTGCTCACTCATTAAGGCATGTGTTTCGTCTAATTCAATATACCTTCTATGCGATTGTTCCCAATTGACCCCTATCGGGTCAGTTATTGGGGGTATTATCTGTTCTCCGTTCATATTTTGTTAGATTTTAACGAAAATAACATCCTGGGAATCTTCTCTTTCATCCCTTGCACATCCACCTACTATATGTAGGTTTATTTCAGTACAATCTTCAAAATCAAAAAAGAAGCACCCCTCACAACTACTCGGTTTATCTTCTCTCTGTGCTATACATTTCAATCGAGCCAGCCCTGCTTGAAACTCTTCTCCTACATCAAACATTTGCTTTTCCATGATTTCATCTTTTTATTTTTGAGTTGTTTCTATCGCTTTAAAAATCTCATATATGACCTGCGGCACTATGGCGTTTCCGTATCCTTTAATCGATCCTGCGCGCCACCGGCCGAAAGAAACGGTAAGGCGCACCACATCGAAGGGAAACCCATCATTTCCTCGACAAACAGGGGGTTGAGTTGGGAAGTCTCGCCACATATTTTTGCGACACGCGTTTGCAAATTGGGCGATCCTGTTCCATGATTGCAAGGTGGTTCCCAATTGCTCCCTATTGGTGTAGGGAGCAATCCGTTTACCGCTAACGCAGGTAAAGCGCTTCCTGACTGACTTTTGGGATTGTACTTTTTCGAATACTTGTCTGCATCTCGTGCATTCGGTGTCGGTATTAACCTGTATTCGGGACGCTTCGAACTTTGATAACCTGCCTGAATAAAATCTTGGTAAGCCACCATTGAATTGGTTGGAGTTGGGAGTAATCCCTTCTTTGCAAGCTCGTTCAGTGTTACTCCGAACCCATTCCCGTTCCCCGTCTTGTGTTTCACCTTCTCTCTCCTCGCATCTAACTTGTTCATATCTTGATCGCCTGGCATCATTGTGGTTGGGGTTGGTAGCAGTTTCAGATTTATAAACTCTGTCTTTCCCTTCTCGCTGCACACCTTCAATTCCTGTGTCTGCACGGTAGGCAATAAACCAAACCCTGTCCCTTC
Source organism: Tannerellaceae bacterium (assembly GCA_048403675.1). Lineage (GTDB taxonomy): Bacteria > Bacteroidota > Bacteroidia > Bacteroidales > Tannerellaceae > Parabacteroides. The sequence continues at coordinate 4,153 of DBFJSK010000381.1, forward strand.
TGTGTGGCGCGCCGACGGCGCAAGCCGGAATAACAATCGGCTGGATGGAATATCCTTCTTGCTCAATATCTCGGCAGATGGTTTCGACAACGTATTCCTGTTCGAGTACCGTTTCCTTGTTAGTCTCTTCGAATAAAGAGGCTTGACTTTCCACTGTAATTTCATCACCGGACTGTACCATACTGAGGATTCCAGCAACGTTTTCACCAATAACCCAAGTGGGCCTGATCTCCCGTATTGCGCGAAGCATTTCCGGCCAGGGGTAGCGGTCGTCTGCCGCTCCCTTGCGCTGTCCGGCAACGCTGAAAGGCTGGCAGGGGAACCCGCCGGTAAGGACATCGATTTTTCCTCGCCAGGGGGTGAAGTCTGTTTCTTTAATATTTCCATATCCTATTGATTTAGGAAGCCAATAACTTAAAATTGTCCGGCAAAAGTCGTCGATTTCGCACCAGAAGGCATTTTCCCAGCCCATCCACCGAGCGGCCAGATCGGCGCCACCGAAGCCAGAGAATAAAGAGGCATGGGTCAATTTCATTCCTGTGCTGTCTCCATTAAGTCAAACAACGTCGGCGCATTCACCTCCAATTCCGCCTCTTGCAAATAGACTAAACCGTCTTTCCAGTAATCATAATTGAGTTCTGTAGATAAACCTCGCCGGCCCATCTTGACCGCGCAATAAGGAACGGTCTGGATTCCGCCGAACGGATCAAATACCGTTTCTCCCTTATTTGAATACCGCTCGATCAACCTCTCGACAATATCCAACTGGAGCGGGCAAATATGGTTCTGCTTGTTTTTCTGGCTCTGGCGGCTATTAAGCGTACGCATACGGGTTACATCGTCCCAGATCCAATCTTTCTTACTGATCGGATCGACGGCCATGAACGTCTTGGGAAGTTTATCGTAGGCTTCCAATTCCTCGGCGAAAGCCAAGTGTTCTTCGTAACGGTAGATATGGTGCTGCTGATAATCCCGGAACAGATGACGGATCTTATCGATGCCGGCGCCTTTCATATCCTCATACGTCAAAAGCGTGTTACCCGAACTTTTCCAGTCGGCATGAGCATCGATCTGCCATCTGGCAAGGGAGTAATCTTTCTTTTCTTTTACCACCGGCACATCGGCGTAAGCCCGGGAAGTATCCGTCGGCAACTTGCGGAAAAGGAGAATGTATTCCGGACACCCCACACCCATCTTTGAGCCGTCTTTGCACATTTCTGAGTATCCTAGCCGGTAAGTTTGGTTATTCTCCCGGACAACATCCGTATCTACCGTTATCATGCCAAAGAGAACAAAGCCGTGCCGCATGTAGTGCATAATCGTATGAACATGGAAGGGATCAAGAGAGGGCATTCCAAGACCGGTAGCGTTACCAAACAGGATTCGATCTTTGACGTGAATCGCGGCCACCCGGCCGGGACGCAAGATGCGAAGCAGATTTGGCGTCAAGTAATCCATCTGTTCAAAGAATCGCCGGTTGTCTTCGTTATGGCCGAAATCGTTGTATGTTGGAGTATATTCGTAATGATTCGAAAAGGGAATACTCGTTACAATCAGATCCACCGAATTGTCCGGCATGTTTATCGTCTCCAATACGCAGTCGTTATTGATGGCGGTATACAGCTTGCCTTCTTTCACCTCCCGTTTGGCAAACATCCAGCGCATCATCTTTTCTTCGGCTTTCAAGCCAAACAGACCGTTTTCACGGATGATACCGGCCATCTTTTCGATCATTTGGCTGTGCTGATTCCATTTCAACATGAATGATTTGAATATCTCGCCCTCGCTTTCGGCATATACCAGGTAAAGATCAACTGGGTAGGACTGCATAAACCGGTGGATACGGTGGATCGCCTGGTATTTGTCGTTGAATTGGTAATCGATGAACATGATCGCTTTATGGCAGTGGTACTGAAAATTGATACCTTCGCCCAACATTTCGGGTTTGGCTGCCAAGTACTTTAACCGGCCCTCTTTGAAGTCGGAAATAACCTGGTCGGCTTCCGCATCGTCTTGTGAACCGTATACCGCCCGGCATCCGGGAATAGCGGCGCACAAAGCATGTCGCTCGGCTTCCAGATCATGCCACAAAAGAAAATGATCGTCTTTGTTTTCCGGCCGGCTAAGGATCTCGACTACCTTAGCGATCTTTTCCGAAAGGTTATCGCGCCTTTCCTTTGCCGCTTCTTTCAAGCCCAGGGCCGCTTCGCGAAACATCTTCACCTGACCGTCGCGATCGGTGCCGGCGGTCGAATTGTCTACATTCACAATTTCTTCATGTACCCGCAGTTCGGGCAGTTCATATCCTTCATCCGGATAACCCAAGTCCGACGGTTTGGTTAGGAAAAGAGCCCAGGTCGATACCCAAAGCCAAAACTCCTTTTCCTTGTGTGGGTAAAGGGTCAGGTTGTTGGCTTTCGTGCTGTCCCGTTGAAAGAATCGGGTGAGTGCCTGACCCGTATCCATGATCCCCAGGTAGCCGGCATAATGAATGATTTCCTTGTACCGGTTCGGCGCCGGGGTAGCCGTGGCTACAAATTTGTAAGGCACACGATTGAATTTTGGTAGAAAAGTCTGATAGGTCTTTGTTCCGAAGCCGCGCAGTACGCTGGCTTCATCCAAAGAAGTGGCCCTAAAATACGACGGCTCTATATCTCCGTCCCGGACACGTTCGTAATTGGTTACCACAATGGACGTTTCGGAAGCTTTCACTTCGGCCATTGTCCGAACGTAACTGATGCGGATGCCAAGGTGTCGGTCGGCCTGATCGAGAAATTCGCCAACTACCCGTTTAGGACATACGATCAACCCCTTCCCGCCTTTACGGTGCAAGATAATTCGGAGAATCTCTAGCTGCGTTACAGTCTTCTGCATCCCGAAACTACTGAAGATGGCCCGCGAGCCGCCTTGTATAGCCCACCGGACAGAATCTTTCACATGAGGAAACAGAGAGGATGTCAATTCCGCTTCTTCGATAGGGAAACCGGCTAGATGGCTTAGTGCCATTTTACTTTTCAAAAAATCTATATACTCTTTCATGTTACCGAAATATTGTTTGCTAATAGGGAAGTTTTTATCTCACAATCTTTTTTCTTGAGAGTTTGGCATAACAGCCCCATTTCATGGATTTCTATTTGTATGTTTGCAGTTATTTAACTTTCTAATAAATAGGAAATAAGAACATGAAAACAAAAAATGAATCAAATGTGCATCAAGTACCTCAAAGTTTTAATCTGGATAGAGAAAGCGAGGAACTTCATCCTGAGCGTATCACTAAGAAGGTAAAATCGTTACCCTCCTCCGTGACAACTACAAGTCATACTACGTTTGACCATAATAGTTTCGTAAACGGAGTAAATCAATTTAGTGGTACAGGCTGGGCAAATACGACGTTCTACACTTCGCCAATAATTCATCCGATAGAGAAGGTCTGCGAGCTGTATGAACGCATTATAAAAGACAAAGACAGTAAACTGCAAGACCTGGAAAAGAGGGTAACCAATTTGGAGAAGAAAGTAGAGTCTTTCCTGAAGGAATAGGAAAATGATTCTTTCCTCTCTTTGGGGAGGCCTATTCATCCTCTTACCTTCTGCTGGGGCAATCCGACACTAGAATGTTGAAAATTTCTTTATTAGAATAACGTTGGTTCTTTGCTTTCGATGTATTGAAGCAGGCAAAAATCCAAAAGTTGCGTATTCCAGTTTACCCGCTTGTTTTTGTACATTTCTTTGAGCATTTTCTTACATTCTTCTGCCGGATACCCTGTATCAAGACACGCTATGTAGTCGCTGATTTTGTCTATCGTAAAGGTGGTAACTCGTAAGATCTTTACCCGCCCTCGGGGTTGTAACTTGAGAGTAACGGTTAAAACATACCCTACGCAATATTTTAAGGGATTATGTAAACGGATGGTAGTGAAGCATTTTCCGTTTAGCTTATTGTTCCAATTATAGGAGAAATCTAAATTCTGTTCCATAAGCCTGTAGTATTTACCTTGTTGCTGTTTACACGCAAAGCAATAGAGTACAAATTTTTTATTCACTCTCGTAACGATGGTGACTGAAGAAGGGAAACCGCAGGGACAAATAAAGATATACCTGCCCGGGTAAAGAGTAACGGTTTTAATCATGCACCAATTCCACTTCGGAAAAACGGATCCACTTGTTACGTGAGAGGTTGATCGTATTCTTTGTCCGGTCTAAATCCTGGACTTTATATTCTTTCCCATTGTACCGAACAAGGGAACCTATACGAAGCTGGGTTCTAAAAACATTCAGTTTCATTTGTTGTATTGGTTATAGTAAACCATTTCCCGGTCTTCGAAAAATGATTTGGCGATTGATTGTTCTAAACTGTCAAACAGATTGAAATTCTGTATTCTCATTTGTTTTTCCGTCAGATCGTTATAAAAATTCCGGAAGTTTTGCATTCCCTCCCGAATTTTCTTTATTTCTTCCTGAGTTTCTATGCTCTGCATGAGACTATGACGATCTAAAAAGTTATTCGCTTGATCAGCATAGAAGCAAGACAGATCAGACAAAGCAATTGCCAGGCTCATGGTTTTGGAGAACCATGAATTCAGAGAAGGATTAGAAATCAGGATTTGATAAGCCGATTCCACATTATCAGTCTGTTTAAGGGCTTCTTCCAGTTTCTTTTTCTTCTGGATGTACTCGACTGCCTCTATGTGTCTTCCTTTCTTCTGAAGTTTTAAAATAGCTTTTTCATAGCCAGCGATAAGATTGGCTATATACTCTCGTTGAGATTTATAACGCTGTTCAATCATTGTTTTTTCGAATTATTGAAATTATATACTTGCCCGGCATAGTTATCTTGCCGCTGCTTTTTTTAATGGCCTCAAAAGCTTTCCATACGGAATTACCAATCTCGCCATAGTTAGAAAGATTGCAGATTTCATTGAATTCTTCTTGGGAGACCTTAAGCTCAGTGAGATTTCTGACGAGAGCCTCGTAATTTCTTGGGGCTTCATCTAAGGGCGGTTCTTTTCTGGAAAGATTTAAAAAAGCTCCTCCACTTCCCCCCGTGGGGGATAGAGGGGGTATTTCTTTCTTTTCTTTTCCTTTCTTTTCCTTTAAAGCATTGCCTTCGCATTCTGAAAGTGATGCATTCGCATTGCGTTCGCATTGCGTTTGCATGCCCCATCTTTTACTAGCTGATTGTCTGGCTTTTTCTGACTTATCATCTTTCTGCTTCATTCGCCTGGAAAAACTCTCGGAATAGAATCGCTTACCGTCGTCGGTAAAAGAGAATAGCCCGAAGTCTTCCACTATGGATTTGACAAGGTCGGCACTTACACGAAAGTCAAAGGCTAGCATGTTGTAATCTTTGACGCTCGAATAATCCGAACTTTCCCGCAGTCGTTCCAGAAGCATGAAATAAACGCCATATCCTTCAGCCTTATGTCTCATCCGTACGGCGATAATCTTATCATCGTTACGAGCGTTACAATCATGGGAGAAGTAATATGCCTCTTTTGTCATATTATAACCCTTTCTCTTTTCGGAGCCTCTTCACTTCACCCAAGTAATATTCTATCTTCTCTTGATAGTCTGCTACGCTCCACTTGGCTAGAATGTGTCGGGATGATTCTAGTTCTTCTAACACCTTCACTCCGTACTTGTGAATGATGAATCGCTTGTACTTGTCGAGATTCCCACGCAGGCCCACATTACAATTAGGACATTGAGCGTGGCAATTCCTCTCGTCATAACGGGTAGCGATGTGCCGGCGATCAATATAGTGGCCGTTGTGGATTATTTTCCACCGCCAGGGCAATCCGCAAGTAATACAGTGGCAATAGCCATTTTCGCTTGCATCCCGAAGACGGATATATTCGGAGAACACCTGGTCTAACCGTTGTTGAAGAAGGGGAATAGACAACCTGCGCGGCTTTGCCTCGTTTGTCTTTACCATTTTCTGTTGTTTTTTTGATTGATTAAACACAAGCCCACGTAAATCAAGGTTATGATACCTAGGACAAGCGCCAAAATTTGGCATGCTCCCAAAAGATTTTCTACGAGTTCAATTTTCATATTATGTCGTTTTTAGTTGATTCCTTTTTTTCTAAAAGCCCCTGGCCGTATTACCAGGGGCGCGCACTACCTGCGGTTAAAGTGCCGCTCACTCTCACACGATTTGCCTCCCGTACCGATGCCGTGCGGAAGAATACCTGCGCTATCTTCGCCCTACTCTCGGTACTTGTATGGGAGGCCTCCTTCTCTCTAGGGTTTGTGGTGGTAGCAGGATTCGAACCTGCACGTTCAGCCAAATGTGAACTTCAGATGGCGAAGCCGGAACCCGAATTGCTTCGTATATTGTGCCTACGTCAAGGACTTATTTTACCCTCGCCACTTCATCTCATTGGCGCCTACCATTTCCGCCATACCGCCGGTTGCCGGGGCTGACACCCGGCTGGCACATGAAATACGCTAGTTCCTACCCGCGTGCCACGTTGCATGGCGTACCCGCTTCGGCTTTGCGTACTATTATGAAAAAGTGCACCTTCAAATGTGCATCCAGTCTCACGACTGTATAGTACCCGGATAGCCAGCGAAGGCACACCGGGTTGTTTATTACTGCTCGATAATTACAAGGTCAGGGGCAATCTTTTCGATCGCTTCGAGTTGCTCATCGATCACTTTGTTCCGATATTCTTCGATCAGCTCTTCGGCGCCGGCCGATACAAGGGAAAGCGAAACATTGCGGCCGTCCACATCGGCATAGATCTCGACTTCGATTTCTTCTGGCTGAAAACCTTTGAAGAGCGGAATGGAAATTTTGAAGGATTTGGGCAGGTTTGAATCTACCACCTGTGAGAAATTATCCGTTCGACTTCCGTTTTCCTCCTTGCTTTTTTCTATGTCCTGGTTGATCTTTGCTTTGAAGTTTTTCAGGATGGACACCAACATCATGTTTTGCGATTTGTCCGTGAAGAAGGCTCGATTCATTTTGATGAATTTAGAAAGCTTCGCCGGCTCCCAGGTTTTAGTTTCGTTATTGATCCCGAACTCTTCGATTTTTCGGGACAATTCAAGCACTCCAGTAATCCGGCTAGCGTATGCGTTTTCTTCATCCACTACCAGGCCGATGCGCATATCGTCTCGGCAGACGACAATGTTCGATGCTTTCTGATCGATTGAAGAAATGCGTTTTTCAAGCCAACGCAGGGGAGAATCGATAGTTCCCCTGATATTCACTTTCTCCGGATATTTCGGATCCAGTGGTTTGGCGGCTACACCTTCTCTAAAAGTGATCTCGATCGGCGTACCGTTGTAATCTTTCGGCACAACCACATTCAATTTGTTTTCGTTCATGATTCCGTTCCTGTTTTGCGATTGATATTAAAAATTGATTTTTGCATTTCCTGTGGCATGATCGGACGTGAATAAACCAGTTCGCCCAGCTTGTTATAGTATCCTACCATTCTGTCTTCTTGTTCGATCACTTTGGCACATTCTTCATGCGCTCTGTATTCAGATCCTTTTTTGATATTGTCAA
>DBFJSK010000382.1:0-1947 GCA_048403675.1 Tannerellaceae bacterium
GACTTCATATTTGACAATATATAATACAAAGGCTCGGCTAACTTCACAGTCCGCCGGGCCTTTTTATGAATAAACCACAAATCACTATGACAAAACATTTTCTACCATGTTTCTATAATATATAATCAAACTGTCTGCATTTTCCGAACTTTCTTCATTTGACCGGTTTCAAAATCAATCATTTCAACCCACTCCCCGCCACTATCTTCACCGCTACCATCATCCGAATAAAGCGCTTTATTCCTCTCATTAGCTAGGAAACCGTGTTCGCGCAGCATACTAAGAATAAGAGACAGGCTACTATCCAACGTCTGTACATGCGTATAGCCGAATGCCTCATTGCACAAGACTAAGAACATGAAACTGCTTTGCGGTTCTGCATCCAGCTTTCTTTGTTTCTTTGAAGGGCTATTATCTCCTCTTCGCCTAGCGGGCTCACAACTCCGAGCGCTGTGATAGTATTGAAAAAAGAATTACTGTTTAGACGAAAGGCAATAGCATTATACAACACATACAAATCCTCCCAGGTACAGTTATCTTTCAGCACCTCCCGAAACCACGCCGGCATATCACCCCGCTTATTATGGATACCCAGGCAGATGATTTCAAAAATCAGTTCGTCATACTTAGCCATCAAGCCGGCCACTACCCCATCAAGTATAGACTCCTTATGCGCCGAAAGTTTTTCCAGATCTTCCTTTTCAATTTGCAGCAGTAAGGGTTTGATCCGGAACCAGGTACGGACAGTAATCGGAGTAATTACTATACTATCGCTAAGACGCTTCCCCTTCGGTAAGGATTCCCGGTGCGAAAAATCGAACGGAATAGTAACCGGACGATTGGCGGCAACGTCGCTCTCAATTTTTAATGCTAGTTTTACACTCATTTTTTACTTTAATATATAAAAAGCCCCGGCCGAAGCCGAGGCACAAAAGATAACCTAAATCGGGCCCGGCGATCAAGCCGTAACGATCGCGGTTTCTGTACTCGTCGCCGTATCGGTATAATAATCCGTACCGGTAAACCTTACCGAAATCGTACACCCTACATCTTCGGCGGCAATGATATAGCCGGCCATGTCCGCATTGGGGATTTCGACGGCTTCCTCCGAATCTTTCTTCCGCAACCATTGGTAAGTACCCGTAGCACCAGCCGGCGTAACCTCTGCCGTCAGGCGGGCATCGACTTTGGCCTCACCACTGATAGAAATTCCCGTCACTTTTGTTTTGGCAACAGCCTTTACCTGCCGGCTAAAAGCTGAACATTGATTACCCGCAGAATCGAAAACGGATTGTTTCGTTACCTTGACCAATAACAAGTCCGTGTCTTCTTCCGAGGGGGCCTGGCTAAGACGGGCGGATACGCTCCCTTTGACAATAATGTACTCCGTGTACTTGCCCTCATAAGGAAGCGTATTCAACTTTAAGGATTTGACAATAGAGGGAATAGAAATAGGCTCGTTCCACCGGCCGTCGGCATCGATCGTGCCACCACAAAAGAACTGCATTTCTTCCGCCGTGGGTGACGGAATGGCAAACTCGACACTATCCGGATCACCTTTTCGGTACAAAACGGCCCACGGATCTGACGCGCCCATTGCTTTAAAGGCCTTCATACTCGCTTCGTTGAAATTGAAAACCATAGAGTTTTCATGAATCACGGGGAAACGTTTGTAAGCGGTGGCCGGAACCCCGTCGCCCGGTGTCCCCAAACCTACATAAGAGATGTCTACCGCTAAACTTCTTTCATTCATAATTTATTTTCATTTTTCAGTTATTACTGCTAATCGAATATTCATACAATCGAAGCCTTCTTTTGCTTCGCCCAGAGGTTCAGACCATACGATCCGGGATTTCCAGTACATACCGGTTGGGGGTCGGATAGTTTTCAAGGCGCCACGTATACGCCGAACGGCAGATTTCATTTGCCCTCTATCCGGGATTTCTT
>DBFJSK010000383.1:0-5038 GCA_048403675.1 Tannerellaceae bacterium
ATTCAGGTTCGTTTTTTCTTTTGTCGACCTTAATCGTAATAAGCTCCCTCGACGCCCACTTGCGGTGCCAGGAAGCATGTATAGTCAAAAAAAAGAGCTGTATGAAACAACTTTATTACACCTTTCGTTATTTGCTCCGCGTGCGTGAAAGCAATCTGATTAAGATCTTTTCGCTTACGTTAGGGTTGGGAATTGGCCTTTTGTTATTTGCCCGGGTTGCCTTCGAACTCAGTTTCGACTCTTTTTTCGGACAGGTCGAAAATTTATATATACTTAGTGATCATTATATCCTTAACGGAGAAGATTATGGGAATTCCACGACCGTGTATGCACCGATGGCTCCGGCCATGCAAGCCGAATTTCCTGAAATAGTAGCAGCTACCGCCTGCCGGAAAGCTTACGGAGAATTTTCGATTTTTCATGAAAATCACAAATTTACTCCCGGTGTGGTGTTGGCCGATTCTCTTTTTTTCCAAACTATGCAGATCGACCTGATCCGAGGCGACGGGCGCAGCCTGGCTTCGCCCGATCAGCTCTTTCTTTCCGAATCGCTCGCCCGCCGTATATTCGGCCAAGCCGACCCGGTAGGGCGACAACTGTATTATGCCAAGAATTATCCTTATACCGTAGCCGGCATTTTTCGCAATGTACCGGAAAATAGCCATCTTCGTTTCGATGCCGTGGTTTCGTTAATCAATCAGAAAATACAATTTGGCCGTTTTGCCGGTTGGGGCAGAGATGACAGTTATCAAGCTTACATACGGTTGAAACCGGGCACCGATCTTCGGGCGTTGGAAGCAAAAATACCTGATTTGGTGAACCGCCATGTCGATAGGGAAGAAGAACGCCGCAACGGTTTGATAGAGGATTATACGCTTTGCCCGGTGTCGGAAATTTATACCCACGATCCCGAAGTGCGTCGGATGGTCGTTATCATGGCATTATTGGGTTTTTCTTTGCTGCTTGTGGCGGCGATGAATTATGTATTGATTTCCGTTTCGTCCTTACCCTTGCGTGCCCGGGGCGTAGGAGTACACAAGTGCAGCGGGGCTACGGCAGGTACTATTTTCGGTCAGTTTATGATGGAAACGGCTGTTCTTTTCGGGGTTGCCTTGGTTTGTTTGGGATTACTTTTGGCGGCTTTCCGCGAACAGGTGGCGGATATGACGGCTGTGCAAACATTGGGCTCTTTGCTCAATAAACATACGTTATGGCTTCCGGTGTCGGTTTTGCTGCTTATTTTTATCTTGGCCGCCGCCGCACCGGCCAGGTTACTGGCCCGGGTGCCGGTTACACAGATTTTCCGGGCCTCGAAAACGGGGCGTAGAGGGTGGAAACGTTGTTTGTTGTTTGTACAGTTCGGGGGTGTTGCATTTGTTATCACCTTGCTGGCGGTGGTGGTACTTCAGTATCGTTATTTGATGAACCGGGATATGGGGTATCGCGCGGAAAATGTGGTTTATACGAAACTTCGGGGAATAAAAGACAAGGCTTCGCTGGATATGTTGAAGAATGAGTTCGGCAAATTGTCTTATGTAGAAAAAGCAGGCGTGTCGGGGGGGAACCTGATTTCCGGCTACGGGGGGATAATGGTTGAGGATGAAACGGCAGGGGTGTTATTTTCGAGTCGGCGCACGGCCTTCGATCCGGCTATGCTCTCTTTGATGGAAATCCGTCTGGCGCAAGGACGCAATATCGGGCGGGACGGCGAATTGCTGGTGAATGAAAATTTTGTAGAGAAAGCGGGTTGGGAAGGACGTGCGATCGGGAAAGAAATACGGTATGATCATCAAACGCTCGGCCGCATCGTCGGGGTGGTGAAAGATTTCCATCTTTTATCGCTTTATGTACCCCAGTTGCCGGTCGTGATAGAAGGAAGAGAGGCTTTGACCAATGGCGTATTTACCCTTCGGTTGAGCCAGCTTACCACGGAGCGACTTGGAGAGTTGAACCGGATGATGGCGGATTTGTATCCGGATCAGGATATGGCGTTTACCGTAATGAAGGATGAGTTGGAATGGCAATACCAGGGAACGCGGCGTTTCCGGGATGCGGTCGTACTGGCTACGTTGGCCATTCTGGCCATTACCCTGATGGGGCTATTCGGCTATATTTCCGATGAAATCCAACGCCGTAGGAAAGAAATTGCCATGCGGAAGGTAAATGGTGCAACAGTGGGAAATATTTTGCGTCTATTATCCAAAGACATCTTGCTGACGGCTACACCTGCGCTTATCCTGGCGATGCTTCTTTCACGGTACGTGAGCGAATTGTGGTTGCAGCAATTTGCGGAGAAGGTTCCGCTGCATGTCTGGCTTTTTATGGGAAGTTGCGGCGGCGTACTGGCCTTGATTTGGGGATGTATATTGGTGCGATCGTGGAAAGTGGCCTCCGACAATCCGGTGGAAAGTATTCGAAATGAATAAAGAAACATAGAGACACACACTTAATTTTTTATGTTGAGAAAAAGTTAACATTCGGATGCATCCTGCCTGTGAAGGTAGGATGTGTTTTTTGAAGCTAAGTGGGTATCTTTATAACTCTGGATGAATTGAATAACAAAAAACGATACGAAAAAAATGAAAACGATTTTAAGAAACTTTTTTAGCGTGATGCGCCGTTTCAAGATGGCGGCGTTACTGAACGTGCTCGGATTGTCGGTAGCTTTTACCGCTTTTATGGTGATTATGATGCAGGAAAGATATGATGCATATTACGATCGGTCGTATACCCATGCGGACTGTATCTATCGCATCGATTTGACGCGGGAAGGGGGGTACCGACAAAGTATCATCTGCCGTCCGCTTTCGCGTATGTTGCTTAATTCGTCTTCCCATATTCTGGCAGGCGCTTTACATGATAGCGGGGGAAATAATACCCATTTATTTTTCAGTATAAACCGAAAAGGCAGTAAGGTGAATTTCCAGGAACCGTTGGGCCTGGTAAGTCCGGATTATCCTCAGGTGTTCGGCTTCGAAATGGTGGAGGGAGATTCGTTGGCGCTTCAAGATCCCGAGAAGGTACTGTTGCCGCTTAGTATGGCTCGTAAATTGTTTTTAGGAGAACCGGCTACCGGCAAGCAATTGATGCTTTCCGAACCGGGCCGGTCGTATACGGTGGGCGGGGTGTATCGCGACTTTCCGCGGAATACGTCGCTGGGAAATGTGATATATGTTTCCATCGATCCGAAACAAAATTACAATTCGTGGGAAAACTGGAATTATGCCTGCTTTATCCGGATTGATTCGCCCGAAAATGCGGCGGATGTCGAAGCCGGATTCAAAAAAGCGTTTAAAGCGGAAGATGTGTTTGGCGAGGATGCCGATAAGGCGGGATTCCAATTGCATAATTTGGCCCAGTTGCATTTCGACAAACATATTGAATGGGATGTGCTGCCCAAGGCGAGCCGTTCCACTTTATTGGTGTTGTTTGCCATTAGTTTTATTATTGTACTGATCGCCGCAATCAATTTTACGAATTTTAGCACGGCCCTTACCCCGATGCGTATCAAAAGCATCAATACCCAAAAAGTATTGGGCAGTTCGGAAGGCACGCTCCGTTTGGGACTGATGGCGGAAGCGCTCGGAATTGCGATCATGGCTTATTTGCTTTCTCTTTTATGGGTCGTGGTGTTGCAGTATACGCCGGTAGCTTCCTTTACGGATGCGGATATGAGCCTCGGGGCGCAGCAACCGATTGTTTGGGGTACGGCGGTGTTGGCAGTGGTAGTCGGTCTGCTGGCAGGTCTTTATCCGGCTTATTATATGACTTCTTTTCAGCCGGCCTTGGTGTTGAAGGGCAGTTTCGGGTTGTCTCCGAAGGGGCGGCAGTTGAGAAACGGATTGATCGGGATTCAGTTTATCGCTTCTTTTGCCTTGATTATCGGGGCGATGTTTATGTATTTGCAAAATTATTATATGCAGCATGCGCCGATGGGGTATGATAAAGACGCTATCATCGTGACGGATATGAATGCGCGATTGAATCAGTCTCGCGAGGCTTTTTCCGAGAATTTGAAATCGTATGCGGGCATCGAGGACGTAGCCTATGCCGAGTTTTTGCTTTCCAGCCGTGACGGCTATATGGGCTGGGGACGCGACTACAAAGAGCAGCATATTGATTTCCAATGTTTGCCGGTCGATGCGTCTTTCCTCCGGGTAATGGGGATCGAAGTGAAGGAAGGACGCGATTTTCGTCCGGAGGACGATATGGCCGGCACTCAGCATTATATATTCAACGACCGGGCACGTACGGAATTCGGGATGGAGTTGAACGAGAAGATAGACAGTGCGGAGATTGTCGGCTTTATGCCGGATATAAAGTTTGCTTCTTTCCGTACTGCAGTGGGGCCGATGGCGTTTTTGGTATGGGGGAAAAACCGTTGGAACGGGATGCCGCTTCAGTATCGGTATGCCTATGTAAAAGTAAAGGCGGGGGCTGATTTGAAAGGGGCGTTTCAGCATATACAGCAATCATTGAAGAAAATCGATCCGGAATATCCTTATGAGGTGCGATTTTTCGATGAGGTGTTGAATCGTACCTATGAAAAAGAGCAGAAAATCAGTTCGATGATTACTCTTTTCAGTTTACTGGCCGTTTTTATTTCGATGGTGGGTGTGTTCGGACTGGTGGTGTTCGACAGCGAGTACCGGCGTCGGGAGATTAGTGTCCGCAAGGTGCTGGGGTCTACTACTACCCAGATTCTGATCTTGTTCAATCGGACGTATATACGGATTATACTGCTTTGTTTCGTGATTGCCGTTCCCATTGCTTGGTTTACCGTGCATCGGTGGCTGGAGAATTTCGTTTATCGTACGCCGATGTATGTGTGGGTTTATATCGTGGCTCTTCTGATTGTAACGATTATAACGATCCTGACGGTTACTTTCCAGAATTGGCGTGCGGCCAATGATAATCCGGTAAATAGTATTAAATCGGAATAGGGAACGGAAAAGAAAGGCCCGGAGGCATGGCAATGGGGGCAGAGTTTGCTTTTGCGAAAGGATGGGTTCTTTTTGTTTTGTGGGTTGTTTGCTGT
>DBFJSK010000384.1:0-15415 GCA_048403675.1 Tannerellaceae bacterium
GGTGTTTTTCACCGGCCGATTTCGGGCTGTACGCTTTATTCACCAGCATTTGCTCGATCCTGGTGGTACTTGGAACCCTGCGTCTGGAATACGCCCTCATGTTGCCGGCCGACGAGCAAGGCGCCCGGAAGATCGTGCTGACCGTCTTCCTTTTCGTGTCCTTGCTTTGCGCCGCCTTGTTTTTTGTCCTCCTGGCAGAAGGAAAGACGTTGACGGCGATGTTCAACCTCGAAAGTCTGCAAGACGTCTTGTTTCTCATCCCCTGCTACGTATTTCTGGTTTCTCTTGCCAATGTATTGCGCTACTATCGCAACCGTCGTCGGCAGTTTGTACTGATCCGCAACGTAACGATCGGAGAATCCGCTGTACGGGGCACGTCCAACCTGCTGATCGGTTACCTCTGGAAATTCCCCGCGGGGCTGGTCGTTTCGCAAGTGGTTGCCTCCTGCTTCTCTCTCATCGTCTTGATGAACCGCGAATGGCGCCCCCTGGCTCGTGCGGCGGCCGCTTTCCGCGGCAAAGACCTCTTGTTCGTTTTCAAGCGATATAAAAAACACTACCTGTTGTTGATGCCCGGGGGAATGCTGAATTTATATTCCGTGCAAGTCCCCCTCTATTTTATCGCTTATTACTATTCGGCCGAACTGGTAGGACAATACTCCATCGGGCTGCGCGTGGTCGGGCTGCCGATGCTCTTTTTGTCCTCGGCCGTGGTCGAATCCTTCCGGCAGCGAGCGATGGAAGTTTACCAACAGACAGGCAATTTGAGGCCCTTTTTCCTACGCTATCTCAAAAAAATGTGTCTGCTCTCCTTTGCACCCTTCCTTCTGCTATTGGCAGGCGCGCCCTACCTTTTTCGGTTCTACTTGGGCGAGAAATGGCTGATGGCGGGCGTCTTCGTACAAATACTGACGGTAAAATATTTTTTCGCCTTTATTTTCGACGGTCTGAGCAGCGTAGTCAACCAAGTGACGGAAACATTTCAATACGAGATCTATTGGCAAATATCCTTCCTCTTGCTTTCCGTCGGCATGCTCGCCTTGGGACATTTTTGGAAAGAAAGCGTGCTGTACGCGTTATTCTTTTATTCGATAGGATGTACGATAATGTACCTCATCAATTTCCGGATCGCTTATGTCCATGCTATCCGCCGCTGAAGCCTATGCAACACACCCCCTCCCCCCCGGCTTTTACGTTCGACAACGACAAATTGCGGTCGAGATGCGTATGCCTGCTTATCGTCTTGAGTTTTTCCTACTCATCGATCAAATGGGCTTCCATCTCCATCGCCGGCTCGCTGCTTGGGCTACCGGTGGAAAACCTCTCGGCAGCCGTCACCACCCTCTACGGGCTGTTCATCGGGATATGCGTATTGAACCGCTCGTTTCGCCTGACGGCCGATTTCATCTTGTTGGCAGCACTTATCCTTTGCATGTGGAGCCTCTCCCTGGTGTCGAACACGAGCCACGGTTCTTATTATATCCAGGTACTGGGCGGCTTCCTCGCTTCAGTACCCTATTATGTGCTGGGCCGTACGCTGAGCGATTACCGTACCCTCGACAAGTACCTCGGGCCTACCGCCATTCTCATCAGCATCAGCATGTTCTTCTTTCTCATCGTCTACCATATAGGCGCCGGGAAATCATACAGCCAAACCGCCTCCTATCTGGTTTATCCAGCCATGATTATCTCGGCCGCCAAACTCTTCGACCGGTTTACCCTTCTCCAGTTCGCCAATCTGGTGGTGGCCGTTTTTCTGCTCTTTGCCGCCGGCTCGCGGGCACCGATCGTCTTGTTCGTACTCTTCATCGTGGTCAAGGCCGGATTTACCCTGATGGCCTATAAAAACTGGCCCCTCATCCTGTTCTACCTTGGCCTGATCGGAGGAACTATTTTTTATTTCTCCGACGTCTTGTTGCTTTTTCTGTTAGAGAAACTCTCCTCCTACAACGTGAGCGTTAGGTTACTGGAAAGGCTCGTAAAAGGCGATATGTTGGAAGACGATGCCCGCGTTCGAATTTTAGCCGCCGCCCAACACCAGCTCGCCGAACATCCCTGGCTAGGCATCGGTTTGTCGAACGACCGGATTCTGATAGCCCGCGCCGAGGCGGATCAAAATGTTTACGGACATTATCCGCATAATTTCTTGTATGAAATTCTGCTTCATTACGGACTGATAGCCGGCTCGATCCTGTTACTGTTGTTTGCCTGGCTTCTCTACCATACAATTATAAAAAACAAGGATCGCTATGCGCGCGATATTAACCTGATTTTTCTCTTTATCGGCTTTATGCCCCTGCTGGTATCGGGCAGTTACCTGACCAGCCCTTTGTTTTTCCTTTTCCTGGGAATTACGATCAATACTTTTTTCCATCAACAATCCATTCGATGAAAGGAATATTACTTGTCACCAATTATTTTGAAAACGATTCGCGGGTACTCAAAGAAGCCCTTTCCCTCCATCGGGCAGGCTACGATATAACCGTGGCGGCCCTCTACAAAGAAGGACTGCAACCCTACGAAGAACGGCAGGGAATTAAAATACAGCGCATCAAGCTGCGAACCAAGAACTGGGGACATAACCCGTTGAGCCTTTTCCTGAAATATGCCGAATTCGTTATCCGGGCGATCTGGCGTTTTCGCCAGGCCGATTTTATCCATTGCAACGACCTGGATACCCTGCCCGTAGGCTGGTGGATCCGGACGTTGGGAAAGAATAAAAAAGTCATCTACGATGCCCACGAGTTTGAAATCGACCAGCGCGAAAACGCTTCGCTTCTCCGCAAGAAACTGCTTTTCTGGGCTGAACGCTTCTTTATCCGCAAAGCCAGCGGCGTTTTAACCGTAGGGGAAATAATAGCCGATGAATACGCCCGGCTATATCCCATTGCGCGTCCCACCGTCGTGATGAATTGCCCCCACCGCCAAGAAAGACACCGAAGCACCCTTTTGCGGGATAAATTCCGGATCGGTTCCGATGAAAAATTATTTATTTATCAAGGCGCGTTTATGCCCGGCCGCGGAATCGAACTTCTGCTGGAGGCCTTCCAAACGTTGCCCCCGAAGTATAAAATCGTCTTTATGGGATACGGCAGCCTCGAAGAGATGATAAAGGAAAAAGCCGCCCGTTTTCCCACCATATTCTATCATCCGCCGGTACCTTACGCGCAGATATTGGACTATACCGCTTCAGCCGATTACGGCATGTCGTTGATCGAAGATGTCTGTTTTAACAATCGAAACGCCCTGCCCAATAAATTTTTTGAATACATCAATGCCGGTTTGCCCGTGATTGTATACTCGCACGGAGAAATGGCTTCCATCGTCAATCGATACCGGTTAGGATATGTCTGGGATGAAAAAACGGAAAGCCTCGCGGATTTCCTGAAGAAAATACCCGGCCTCGCTTTCCATCCGGCCCGGATAGGCAACCAATATACCTGGGAGAATGAAGAAAAAAAACTAATCTCTTTTTATCAAACCGTCCTCGAAAACGAATAAAGGACATCACCCAAAAAAAACTATATGTGTGGCATAATCGGCTATATTTCAAAAAATAAACCTGTCGAGACGGCGCTGTTCGAAAAAATGACGGACACGCTCGTACACCGCGGCCCCGACGACAGGGGCACTTTCTACGAAGGCGCTGTCGCCATGGGGCAACGCAGACTCTCCATCCTCGACCTTTCGGCCGACGGACACCAACCGATGCACTACAAAGCGCGTTATACCATCGTGTTCAACGGCGAGATCTTCAATTACATCGAATTGCGAGACGAATTGATCGGAGCCGGTTATACCTTCACCTCGAAAACCGACACGGAAGTGCTGATGGCCGCTTACGATTATTGGGGAACCGATTGTTTGCACAAGCTGAACGGCATGTGGGCCTTCGCACTCTTCGACCGGCAGGAAAACAAACTTTTCGCCGCCCGCGACCGTTTCGGCGTGAAACCTTTTTATTATTCCTTTGGTCATGACCGGCTAGTCTGGGCTTCGGAAATCAAAGCCTTGCTGCCCGCCCTTCCCGGGCGTCCGAAAGCCAATATTCCCCGGCTGCTCGACAATATCCTGCTCGGCGCTTTCGACCATACCGACCAAACCATGTTTGAAGACGTCCTGCAAATACGGCCCGGCCATTACCTGCTGTTCGACATCGCTGCCTTCTCACTGAAAGCGGTTCCCTATTACGACCTCGACCGGATCGTACCCAACCGGCTCAGTTACGAGGAGAACACCGAGCGGTTCAAGGCACTCTTCATCGATGCCGTCCGGCTGCGTTTGCGTTCGGACGTACCGGTGGGAAGTTGCCTGTCGGGCGGCCTCGATTCCTCCTCCATCGTGTGCGTAGTGGCCGAGCTGCTCCGCAACCGGCCGGGCGAGGGTATGGGCCATCACACCATCTCGTCCTGCTATACCCACGCCGACGAGTTGAAATACGACGAACAGGAATATATCGACCAGGTAGTCGCCCGTACAGGCGTGCAGGGACATAAAGTCTATCCCGACGTAACGGATTTCTTCGATAACCTCGACCATATCATCTACCACCAGGACGAACCGGTGGGCGGTCTGTGCCACGAAGCCCAATATAACGTATTCAAAGCTGCGGCGGAAGAAGGCATTACCGTCATGCTGGACGGCCAGGGAGCCGACGAGCAACTGGCCGGCTACACCCCTTTCTATTCGGTCTTGATCCGCGAACACCTCCGCAAAGGACGTTGGGCAGCCGCCTGGCGTGAACTAAACGCTTTCCGCAAAGAGCATAAAGAAACGGAAGTATACGGGATGAAAGGACTAGCCTGGTTTATGGTCAACGATCTTCTGCCGGCCTCGGTGCGCAAGCGGGCTTTGAAGTACGTCACCTCGCGCGAGGAATTCGAATGGCTTAACGTACCGTACGATGAAACCACGGTGCAGCAAACCCGCAGGTATTCCGACTTCGACGATTATACGAAAAAACAAATGAAGTACGGCTTAATCAACCTCTTGCATTTCGAAGACCGCAATTCGATGGCCTCTTCCGTCGAAGGAAGACTGCCTTTCCTCGATTACCGGCTGGTAGAACATGTGCTCTCCCTGCCGCCCGATCAGAAGCTGCACGCAGGCGTCACCAAACGCATCCTCCGGGATGCGATGAAAGGAATCATCCCCGATGCAGTCCGCACGCGCACAACCAAACTG
This sequence comes from Tannerellaceae bacterium, assembly GCA_048403675.1. Lineage (GTDB taxonomy): Bacteria > Bacteroidota > Bacteroidia > Bacteroidales > Tannerellaceae > Parabacteroides. The sequence continues at coordinate 5,185 of DBFJSK010000384.1, forward strand.
GGATTTGCCGTGCCCGTCGATGTCTGGGTGATGAAACACCCCGGAAAAGTAAGAGAAGAACTGGCCGCAGCCCTGGAGGAACTGACGGCTATCCTGGATAAGGAAAAGGTTCTCGGATGGTTCGACAGAAATAAAACGAACGAACTGGCACTGAAAAATGTGATTCTATGGCGAATCATCTGCGCCGGAAAATGGGTGAAACGCTTTCAGATAACCTTCGAATGAAAATCGTACATATCTGCCACAATTATATCGACGGGCAGACTTATCAGGATAACGAACTGCCCCAGGCACATGCCCGCCTGGGCCACGACGTGACGGTGATCTCCACCTTGGATTTTGCCGGCTCGGTCAATTTTCCGGTCAACCGGTCGATGGCCGACCGCATTTATACCGAGGGAGCGTGTAAAATCGTGCGCCTTCCCCTGCGGTATCCGGCCGATTACCGGTTCGCCTCATACAAAGGGCTTTATGAAGCGATCGAGCAGGAAAGGCCGGCCTTGATCTATTTCCACGGCCTGCCCTATTTCTGCTATTACGATATTATACGGTATAAAAAGCGGCACGGCTGTAAGCTGGCGGTGGACTTTCATTGCGATTTTTATAATTCCTCGCATAGCAGCCTGTCGAAACGGCTTTTGCATGGCGGCCTTTACCGCTCCATCATCCACCGTACCCGTCGCTATGTCGATCAATACTACGGGGTTACCCCCGGCACGATCGATTTTGTGGAAACGATGTACCGTCTTCCGGCCGGTTGTGTGAAACTGCTGCCCCTGGGCGGCAACCTGCACACCATCGACGCCGCCGCGAAAGACAGCCAAGGCACCCTCCAGAAAAAAGAAGATCTCCGGGCCGCCCTGGGCGTCGCCCCCGGAACCAAGCTAATCGTTTGCGCCGGCAAACTGGACAAAGGCAAGAATGCCGCCGAACTGGCTGCCGCCTTGGCCGGCCTGGAAGGAAAAGATTTCCTACTTTACCTCATAGGGCCGGTCGATGAAACGTACCGGCTGAAAATAGAGGAAGCCGCCCGGGGCGACGTGCGCGTGCGGCTTACCGGCTGGATGGCGCCGTCCGACCTTTACCGATGCTTCCTGGCAGCCGATCTGGGCTGCTTCCCCGGTTCGCAGTCGGTTATCTGGCAACAAGCCATTTGTTGCGGGCTGCCGCTACTCTGTCGCTACTGGCCCGGCAGCGAATACCTCGATAGCGGGGGAAATGTTCGTTTCCTGGCCGAACCTTCCGTAGAGGCGTTGCGTGCCGCACTAAGCGAATTACTAGCCGACGAGGCTGAACTGGATCGCATGGCCGCCATTTCCCGCACCCTCGGCCGGCCCCGTTTTTCGTACGACCGGATTGCTCAAACCGTACTCGACGACCTATGTTGACACCTACACTGCTCCAAATCAACACCACCGTTAATTCCGGCTCCGTCGGCCGCATAGCCGAACAAATCGGGCAGGCAGCCGGGGCCGAGGGCTGGCCTAGCTATATTGCGTATGCCCGCAACGGCCAACCCAGCCAATCAGTCCTGCTCAAGATCGGTTCGCAGCGCGACATCTACCTGCACGGCCTCTGCTCCCGGTTGTTCGATAATCACGGACAATCTTCGGCGGCGGCTACCCGGCAACTCATCCGCCGGCTGACATCCTTGAAGCCCGATTTAGTGCATTTGCACAATATCCACGGCTACTACCTGAACTACCCCCTGTTGTTCGATTACCTGGCCGCCGCCGATGTGCCCGTAGTCTGGACACTGCACGACTGCTGGCCTTTCACCGGACATTGCGCCTATTTTTCGCTTGCCGGATGTATCAAATGGGAGACAGGTTGCCACCATTGCGAACAATCCCGCACCTATCCCGCCTCGTTGCTTGCCGACCGCTCGGCGCGGAATTACCGCGACAAACAGCAGGCTTTCACCTCACTTTCCCGATTAACCCTCGTACCGGTATCCCGCTGGATGGCTGGCCTTGTCGGCCGCTCATTCTTGCGGCACTACCCCGTACGAACCATCTATAACGGAGTGGATACCGCCGTCTTCAAACCGGCGCATCCCCGGCAGGCCAAGGAAGCCATCCATTTACGGCACGGAATCCGGCCGGATGATTTTCTGGCCCTGGGCGTGGCCAATGACTGGTCGCCCCGGAAGGGACTCGATGATTTTATCGCCTTGCGCAAGCTCCTGCCTTCTGCCTGCCAGATCCTCCTGATCGGGCTTTCCCCCCGGCAGATCGCCCGTTTGCCCGAAGGCATCACCGGCATTGGCCGTACCGAAAATGTCGCCCAATTGGCGGAGTTCTACGCCGCCGCCGACCTTTTCCTCAATCCTACCTGGGAAGATAATTTCCCGACGACCAACCTCGAAGCCTTGGCCTGCGGAACGCCGGTAGCCACCTATCGCACAGGAGGCAGTATCGAAGCGGTGGATGCCGCTACCGGATTTATCGTACAGCAGGGAGACGTGGCCGGCCTTGCCGCCGCCATCCGTACGGTGCAGGCCAAAGGCAAAGCGGCCTATGGCGCGGCAGCGCGCCGCCGCGCACTGGCTTATTTCGACAAACAAGATCGCTATAAAGAATATATACAACTCTACCGCGACTTATTAAATATACCTATAAAATGAAAAATTTCGCATTAATCGGAGCCGCCGGATACATCGCTCCCCGGCATTTACGGGCCATCAAAGACACCGGCAACCGGCTGTCGGCCGCTTACGACCGTTTCGACAGCGTCGGCATTATGGACAGTTTCTTCCCCGACGCTTCCTTCTTCGTCGAGCAAGAACTTTTCGACCGGTATTGCACCCGCTTGAAAAAGACCGGAACGCCGATCGATTACGTCTCGATCTGCACCCCCAACTATTTGCACGACGCCCATATGCGCTACGGCTTGCGGCTGGGCGCCGACGTGATTTGCGAGAAACCGCTGGTATTGAATCCCTGGAATGTCGATCTCTTGCAGGAAGTGGAGAGGGAAACGGGCCATCATATCTATACCATCCTCCAACTGCGCCTGCATCAATCCATCATCGAGCTGAAAAGAAAAATCGAAACCGGGCCGAAAGATAAAATCTACGATGTCGATCTGACCTATATCACCTCCCGCGGCCATTGGTACTATACCAGTTGGAAGGGCGACGTGCATAAAAGCGGCGGCATCGCCACCAACATCGGCGTCCATTTTTACGATATGCTCAGTTGGATATTCGGCCCCGTAAAACAAAATATCGTACACGTAGCCAGCCACGACCGGGTAGCCGGCTATCTCGAATTGGAACAGGCCCGGGTACGCTACTTCCTTTGCATCAATTCCGAAACCCTGCCGCCCAATGCCGTACAAGGCGAAAAGCTGACCTACCGCACCATCAATATTGATGGGGAAGAATTCGAATTCAGCAAAGGATTTACCGAGCTGCACACCGAAAGCTATAAAAATATCCTTGCCGGCTCAGGTTTCGGCATTGAAGACGCCCGCAATGCCATCCAGATCGTATACGACATCCGTCACGCCGATCCGGTAGGCTTAAAAGGCGACTATCATCCGCTGGCCAAATTACCGCTGTCCAAACATCCCTTTGGATGGTAAATCAATCTCCGCTTTCCCCCTTATCCGTGAAAGTATCCATTATTACGCCCGCCTATAATAGCGCCGCCACGCTTCGCGATACGATTTCGAGCGTGTTGGCGCAAACCTATCCGGAGATTGAATATATCGTGGTAGACGGCGCCAGCACCGATGGAACCCGCGCTATTCTAGAGGAATACAAAGACCGGATCAGCCGGGTTATTTCCGAGCCCGACCGGGGGCTTTACGACGCCATGAATAAAGGCATCCGCGCCGCCACCGGCGATATTGTCGGCATTTTAAATTCGGACGACTTTTTTACCTCTCCCGACATTATCGAAACCATCGTGGGGGTTTTCGAAAAAGAGCTTGTCGATGCAGTCTACGGGGATGTGCATTTCGTCCGGCCGTCCGATCTTGGAAAATGCGTCCGCTATTACTCTTCGGCCATTTTCCGTCCTTTTCTTTTCCGTTTCGGGTTTATGCCGGCCCATCCCTCGTTCTACGTCCGCCGGCAATGTTACGAGCGGTTCGGCCTCTATGCCTTAAACTACCGCATTGCCGCCGATTTCGAGTTGCTGCTTCGTTTCCTGTACCTGCATAAGATCACCTGCAAATACCTCAAGCGCGATGTGGTGACGATGCGTACGGGAGGCGTGAGCACCCGGAATATCCGCAGCCGGATATGCCTCAATAAAGAAATCGTAACTGCTTGTCGCGCCCACGGCATATATACCCACGTACTGTTGGTATGGCTTAAATATTTCTATAAAATAGTTGAAATCAGGAATTAATAGTGAGAAACAAACAAACGAACATGATGATGAAGAGGTGCGCGAAAATTTTGCCCGGCCTGTTCTGGCTATGCAGTCTCGCTCTTCAGGCGCAAGTGCCCCAGGAGCTGATCGACAAGGCCAAAGCGGCCGGCCTGTCGGAAACCCAGATACAACAGGAAATAGCAAGCCAGACGCAATCGAATCGGGGCCGGCCGAATGCAGCTTTGCCCGAATCTGCTTCCGGTGCGACCGGACGCGACGTGATCTCCGATCGCCAGTTGCTTCCTTTCGAACAACAACGGGAAATCAACCGGATCTCGGAAGAAGATCTGAGCCAGACGGTATTCGGGCGTGAAATTTTTTCCAAACGAGAGTTATCCTTCGAGCCGGATTTGAATATTCCTACCCCCAAAAACTATATTTTGTCGGCTACAGACGAATTAATCATCCATGTATGGGGCGACTCGGAGCTAAATCTTCAACTCAAAATTTCCTCCGAAGGCACGATTCTGATTCCTCATTTGGGGCCCGTCCGCGTAGGAGGATTAACGGTGGAAGCCGCAGAAGAACATATCCGCCGGGAAATGGGCCGGATCATGTCCACCCTGGCCGGTTCCGCGCAGGCAGCCGATGCGGATCAGCATCCGAATACATTCGTTTCGGTCAGTCTGGGGCAGATCCGAAGCATCAAGGTGAATATCGTGGGGGAAGTGACGGCGCCGGGCACGTATACCTTGCCTTCGTTCGCCACGCTTTTCCATGCCCTCTACGCAGCCGGCGGAGTGAACCAGATCGGCACGCTCCGTTCCATCAAACTCTATCGCGACAGTCGCGAGATAGCCAATCTCGACGTATACGATTACCTGCTGCGGGGAAAATACCAAACGAACTTGCGCCTACAGGAAAACGACATGATCATCGTGGGCACGTACGATGCCTTGGTGGTAACCTCAGGGAAAGTAAAGCGCAACCGTATTTTCGAAATGAAAAAAGGAGAAACGTTGGCACAATTGCTGGAGATGGCCGGGGGATTCCGGGGGGATGCCTACCGGAAAGATGTGCGGATAAAACGCAAGTCGGCCAGCCGGTACCAGATCGCTACCGTTCCGGCGGCGCGCTTCGACAGCTTTCTGCTGCAAGACGGCGATTCGTTGCAGGTGGATTCCATCATTCCTTTTTATGAAAACCGGCTCACGGTACTGGGAGCGGTGTGGCGCCCGGGCGAATACGAGTTCGGCCCGTCGCTTGCTACGGTCAAACAATTAGTAAAGCAGGCGGGCGGGCTGAAAGGCGACGAGTTCGGAGGCCGGGCGCAACTGACGCGGCTGAATCCCGATTTTACCACCACGCTTCTGGCGGTAGACATACGGGGCATTCTGAACGGTACGTCGGCCGATGTGAACTTGCAAGCGAACGATGCGTTGAGCATCCCTTCCCTTTTCGATCTGCGGGAGCCTTATACTATAAAGGTAGGAGGGGCCGTCAATTTCAAAGATACGATTTTGCCCTACCGCCACAACCTGACGATAGAAGATGCCATCCTGATGGCCGGCGGTTTGCAGGAGTCGGCTGCCGCCGTGCAGGTGGAAGTGGCGCGACGCATCAAAGATCCGTTAGCCAAAGAAAGCACGAATCGCATTGCCGAAGTCTACACCTTTACACTCACAGAGGGACTGGCGCTGGCTGTGGGCGCCGCCCCCACTACGGATACGCTTTTCACCCTGGCGCCCTTCGACGAGGTGTATGTGCGTTTTTCACCGGGTTACCAAGAGCAGCAAGTGGTGAAGATCGCAGGCGAGATTACCTATGCCGGCAGTTATGTGTTGGCGGAAAAGAACGCCCGGCTGAGCGATCTGATCGCCAAGGCCGGCGGGGTGACGCCGGATGCCTACGTAAAAGGTGCGAGCCTGAAGCGGGAACTGACGGAAGATGAAATGCGGCGGCTGGAAACCTTGCTGGAATTGAGTTCGAATAAACAAAGCAAGGATTCGGTGGGGCTGTCGCTGGCGAACCTGAAAGAATATTCGGTAGGGATCAACCTGGAAAAAGCATTAGCCTTTCCCGGAAGCGCCGACGACGTGGTGCTTCGCGACGGCGACAAATTGTATATTCCCCAGTTACAGAGTACGGTAAAGATCAGCGGTGCGGTGACATACCCCAATAGTGTGACTTATACCAAAGGAATGACGGTAAGAGATTGCCTTTCCCAGGCGGGGGGATACAACGATATGTCTCGCAAGTATCCGCTGGTGATTTACATGAACGGCAAGGTAGCCACCACCCACCGGAGCGGGATTTTCTTCAAACGTTATCCCAAGGTGGAACCTGGCTGCGAGATCGTGGTTCCCTCCAAGACACAGCGCGATCGAAGCGCGAGCTTGGCCGAAATCATGACGATCGGCAGCTCGGCTACTTCGATGGCGGCGATGATTACTTCCATTATCAACATGATTAAATAAGCCTGACGTCCGGAATGAATAAATTGGATAGCATACATACAGGAACAACCGCTTGCCCGCGCGGTACGTCGGGGGCTGCAGATTTGGATAGGACTGCGCCCGGGGTGACGTGTCCGCAGCAGCAGGCCGGAATCGGGCAGAGAGTAAACCTGGCCGATCTAAGCCGTCTTTTCTGGAAATCGCGCCGGTTTTTTTTGAAATTGGGCGCGGCCGCCCTCGCGGTGGGGCTAATCGTGGCTTTTAGTATTCCCAAAGAATATACTACACAGGTCAAACTGGCTCCCGAGATGGAAGACGCTTCCAAACGGATCGGCAACCTGGGGGGATTGGCGGCGATGGCGGGAATCAACTTGAATGCGGCGGCGGGATCGGATGCGCTTTCGCCGGATTTGTATCCGGATGTGGTGCAAAGTACGCCTTTTTTACTGGACTTATTTCCGGTGGAGGTGACGTGTGAAAAGGGAAAAGATTCGCTCTCGCTCTTCGAATATATGCACACCCGGCAGAAAAGCAGTTGGTGGAGTTACGGGTTGAAACTGCCTTTACGGGCTATCGGAGCGGTTAGGAAGCTTTTCGCGGCGAAGGAAAAACCGGGCGGCGAAATAGATCCTTTTCGCCTGACTGAGGCCCAGCAGACGGTATTACAGGCGTTGCAAAACCGTCTGAATGTGGCTGTGGATAAAAATACCTTGGTTATTTCCATTTATGTCGAAATGCAAGACCCGGTCGTCTCGGCCGAAGTGGCCCGGGTGGTGGTGGAACGGTTGCAAGATTATATTACCGCCTATCGTACCCGCAAGGCCAAAAACGACTTGGTTTTTACCCGGAAGGTGTTCGGGGAAGCGCAGGAAGCCTATTTTAAGGCGCAACAGGCCTATGCGGCGTTTGAAGATGCCAATCGGAACCTGATTTCGGCTAGTTACCGAACCGAGCAGGAGCGATTGAAAAACGAGATGACGCTTACCTTCAATGTGTATAATACGTTGGCGCAGAAATTGGAACAGGACAAACTGCGCGTGCAGGAACAAACTCCTGTGTATACGATCATCGAGCCGGCTACCGTGCCTTTACGGCCTTCTTCGCCAAAGAAAGCGTTGGTACTCATCGGGTTTCTTTTCCTGGCTTTATTCGGAGGGATTGCTTACCGGGTGATCCGGGATAGTTTTTTTCCGGCCGCGAATACGAAAGAAGTAGCTATGCCGGAAGGGGAACCGCGCGTTTTTGAGGAGGAATCATGAAGAATATACAGTGAACCATGTCCTACTCTTCTCACCTGGCCGCTCTTTACCAAGCGAATCAGTATCATGTCGGGGAATCCTCAGGGTGTTTGCTGGTGGGTTTGAAGCCGGGTAGCGTTTCTTTTGTGGTAAAAGAACTCCGCAACGCGACACCTTTGGGTGTATCGGAGGCGGAGGCGCTTTACGAAGAGCTGCAAGCTGTAGGGCGGCGATACGGTTGTCGTCATTACCGGGTGGTGGCTTACGGGGGGTATACGCCGGAGGCGCTGGCTTTCGAGTTGCACGGGCTTACGGTTTGCGATAGCGGGTATGTGGATAGCTTGGCTTCGGGACGGCATGTGGAGTTGTTTCCTCACAACGAGGCGGCTTACCGGGCGATTGAATCGGGGTTTGAGAGTCATCGTATAGGTGCGGTGGTGCAAGCCACGGGCACGGGTAAATCTTTTTTGCTGGCTCGGTATATAGCTTCGCATCGTGCCGATCGTATCCTGGTTATTGCTCCGAACGTTACGATATTGAATGAGATCCGGCGGGCGGCGGGGGAAGGGGAGCTTTCGGGGGAAGAAGCGAAGTTTTCCTGTGAAGAAGCGAAGCTTTCCGGGGAAGAAGCGAAGGGTGAAGAAGTAAAAGGCGAAGAAACGAAGGGTGAAGAAGCGCCAGGTGCGTCAGCCACGGAAAAGGCGTCTGAGGGTCGTGGCCCCGGCCGCATCCAGTACCGTACCTTCCAGTCGTTGGCCCGCGGGCGTAGTTCGGGAAGGAAAGATTGGATACCGCAGGCGGATCATATCCTGATCGATGAGTTTCACCATTCTGGTGCCGAGGTATGGGGCGAAGCGCTTCGGGAGGTAATCGATGCGAATCCTTCGGCGCGGGTGCTGGGTACGTCGGCCACGCCGGTTCGTCCGGAAGGCATGGTCGATACGGTGGATGTGTATTTCGAGGGGAATTTGTTTTACGAGCTGACGCTTCCCCAGGCTTGGTTTTATGGCATTTTGCCTGTTCCTCTGCTCGTGCAGAGCGCATACGGTTTGACGGGCGAGTTGGATAAGTTGCAGCGGGCGCTGGATCGTTCGGAGTGCACGGCCGGTCGGCGGAATCGTATTCAGCAGAAATTGGATGCGGCCCGTGTGGATTTTAGCGGTTCGCTGGGGGCTTCGGAACTGATTCGCCGGTTTTTGCCCTCGGATGTCCGCAAGTTGTTGGTGTTTTGTCGGGACAAGGCTGATTTGAAACAGATGCTACCCCAGGTGATGGGGTGGCTTCGGGATGCCGGCCGGGATGCGGAGGCTTTCGAGATTCACAACGATCAGCGGGAGCGGGAGAATAGTCGGGTATTAGAGGCTTTTCGTAAGGAAGGAGATAGGCTTCATGTGCTTTTTTCCATCAATATGCTGATGGAAGGCTTGCATGTGGAGGGTGTAGACGCGGCTTTGTTTTTGCGGCGTACGGAATCGTATGTGGTTACGTTGCAGCAGTTGGGTCGTTGTCTGAAAGCGGGTTCTGGTCGTCGTCCTGTGATATTGGATCTGGTGAATAATCTGTCGGGTCGTTCGGTGTACGATGTACTGGGTTGCGATCTGGAGCGTCTGTCGGTTCTTCGTTCTCCGCATGGTTTCGAGGGCGTTTCCGATTTTCGGGTGACGGGTTTCTTTGCAGATATTCGCCAGCGTGTGGAAGAGATCCTGGCCGATTTGGAGCCTTGGCAGGTGATGTACGAGCGTTTGTTGGACTATCGTTTGACGGAGGACGATTGGCCCTCGGCCACGGACGGTAAACTGGGCCTTTGGTGTCATACGCAGCGCATGTCGAAGAAACGTGGCACGTTGTCTGTAGAGCGGGTGGAGCAGTTGGATTCAATCGGTTTTGCTTGGGAGCAACAGGATTCGCATTGGTCATTGCAGTATGATCGTTTGAAATCTTTTTACTTGCGTGAGGGGCGTTGGCCGAAGCGTGGCGAGGGAGCGCTGGGTACGTGGTGCAATACGCAACGTCAGGCTCGTAAGCGGGGCCGGTTGACGAAGGAGCGTATTCGCCGTCTGGATGCTTTGGGCTTTATCTGGGACTATGATTTGGATGAACAATGGCATCGACAGTATGTTTTGTTGGAAGCGTTTGTCACCACTCACGATCGTTTCCCGAAGGCAGCGGAAGGGTCGCTGGGCAGTTGGTGTGTGACGCAGCGTAAGATGCG
>DBFJSK010000385.1:0-4010 GCA_048403675.1 Tannerellaceae bacterium
ATACATTGAATCAACAGCCCTGGCAAACATCCGAAAAAAAACCGGCCGGTTTCCTTCCCTATCGGAAACCGGTCGGCAAACAGACCGGCGTGAACCGGCTGGAGATTTGAAAAGCTTATTTCTTATATGCTTCCACCCATTTACGTGCATTGACGAAAGCTTCCATCCACGGCGTTATTTCGTCGGTTTCCCGGCGATCGGCGGGATAATAACCGCATTGCCACGGGAAGATGGCCCGTTCGGGATGGGGCATCATGGCCAGATGGCGTCCGTCTTTCGAGCAAACACCGGCTACAGCCCAAGGAGAGCCGTTCGGGTTGGCGGGATAGCCTTCGTAATTGTACCGGGCAATGATCGCATATTCTTTTTCTTCGTACGGGAAGTCGAACTTTCCTTCTCCGTGGGCTACCCAGGCGCCTAATTTGGAACCGCTGAGCGAACCGAACAAAACGGAGTTGTTTTTGGGAATTTCCAAAGTTACGAAGTTCGATTCGAATTTATGGGAATCGTTGTGGAGCATCTTATGCTTCTTTTCGTGTTCCGGGTAAAGCAGTTCCAATTCCGCCATCAACTGACAACCGTTACAGATACCCATACTCAACGTATCTTCGCGGGCGTAGTAATTGTCGATGGCTTTCTTGGCCTTTTCGTTGTACAGGAACCCGCCGGCCCATCCTTTGGCGGAGCCGAGCACGTCGGAGTTGGAGAAACCGCCGCAGAAAACGATGAAATTGACGTCTTCCAGGGTTTCGCGTCCGGAAGCCAGGTCGGTCATATGCACATCCTTCACATCGAAACCGGCCAGGTAAAGGGCATAAGCCGTTTCGCGTTCGCACTGCGAACCTTTTTCGCGGATGACGGCGGCCTTGATCCCGCTCCGTTCGCGACGGTCGGCGGTAAGGTTGTAAGCGGAGAGCTTGCCGGTAAAGGCTTTCGGATATTTAAATTCCAGCGGCTGCATCTTATAGTTTTCGAACCGGTTGCCTGCCGCAATGCTACCGCTCTGCTGTACATCCAGCTTATAGGACGATTCGTACCATACGTCGCGCATATAGTCGATGCCGAAATGGTATTGGATACCGTCTTTCGATACCAGGATATGGCGTTCGTCGGTCGGACGGGCGATCACGGCAAATCCTACGCCGGCTTCTTCCATCAGCTTTTCGAACGCTTTCTTATCTTTCACCTGTACCAGGATACCCGGATTTTCGGCAAAAAGAATCTTCACCATATCGGTTTCAGCCAGTTTATCCAGGTTTACTTCCAAACCGCCTTCTACATTGGCGAAGCACATTTCCAACAGCGCAGTAATCATACCGCCGGCGGAAATATCGTGTCCGGCCAGGATCAGGCCTTTTTCGATGGCGTCCTGTACGGCGTTGAATGCGTCGCGGAAATAGTCGGTATCCTGCACGGTCGGCACTTCGTCGCCGATCTTATTCAGGGCTTGCGCGAAAGCGGAACCGCCCAGCTTAAAGGAATCGAACGAGAAGTCTATATAATAAAGGTGGGAATTCTTTTCGCAGGCGAGTACCGGAGAAACGATTTTGCGTACATCGCTTACTTCGGCTCCGGCCGAGATAATGACCGTGCCCGGGGCGATCACTTTGTCGTCGCCGTATTTCTGCGTCATCGACAGGGAGTCTTTACCGGTAGGAATATTGATGCCCAACGCACATGCAAAATCGGAAGCGGCTTCTACGGCGGTATACAGACGGGCGTCCTCGCCTTCGTTGCGGCAGGGCCACATCCAGTTGGCACTCAGCGAAACGCCGGCCAACTTATCGGTAAGCGGCGCAAAAACGATATTGGTCAACGCTTCGGCGATCGCCATCACCGAGCCGGCGGCCGGATCGGCCAGAGCTACCTGGGGAGCATGGCCGATGGAGGTGGCAATACCGGCTTTTCCCCGGTAATCGAGGGCTACGGCGCCAAGGTCGCTCAGCGGCAATTGCAATTCGCCCTGGCATTGCTGGCGGGCTACTTTCCCGGTTACCGAACGGTCAACCTTGTTGGTCAACCAGTCTTTACAGGCTACGGCCTCCAGTTGAAGCACGTTTTCCAGGTAATGGTGCAACTCGGACGTTTGGTAAACCACCGGTTGGAAGGATTCTTTTACCGTATGATCGGTCATGACCGTACGGGGCGGCTTGCCGAACATGTATTCGAGCTTGATGTCGATGGGTTTGACACCGTCGGCTTGTTCGAACACGAATTTCATATCGTCGGTGGTTTCGCCTACCACGTACATCGGGGCGCGTTCGCGCTCGGCAATGCGTTGGATGCGGGCTACATCTTCCTCTTTCATCAACAGGCCCATGCGTTCCTGGCTTTCGTTGCCCACAATTTCTTTGGCCGAAAGGGTTTTATCGCCGATGGGCAATTGGCTCATGTCGATATGGCCGCCGGTGGTTTCCACCAGCTCGGAAAGGCAGTTCAAATGGCCGCCGGCTCCGTGGTCGTGGATGGATACGATGGGGTTTTCATCCGATTCGGCAATCGCCCGGATAACATTGGCGGCGCGTTTTTGCATTTCGGGGTTGGCGCGCTGTACGGCGTTCAACTCGATGCCGCTGGTGTATTGCCCGGTGTTGACGGAAGAAACGGCGCCACCGCCCATACCGATGCGGTAGTTGTCGCCTCCGATAACGACTACTTTTTCACCCGGTTCGGGATTGCCTTTCAGGGCGTCGCGACGGTTGGCGAATCCTACGCCGCCGGCCAGCATGATGACTTTGTCGTAGGCGTATTTCTTCTGGTTCTCGGCATGTTCGAAGGTGAGCAGCGAACCGCAGATCAGCGGTTGGCCGAAGTGGTTGCCGAAGGTAGAGGCTCCGTTGGAGGCTTTGATCAGGATTTGCTGGGGGGTCTGGTAAAGCCACTGGCGCGGATCGAGTATTTTTTCCCATTCGCGGGCGCCTTCGGTGCGGGGATAGGAAGTCATATAGACGGCGGTTCCGGCAATCGGCAGCGAGGCTTTGCCGCCGCCCAGACGGTCGCGGATCTCGCCTCCGGTTCCGGTAGCGGCTCCGTTGAAGGGTTCTACCGTGGTGGGGAAGTTGTGCGTTTCGGCTTTCAGCGAAATGACGGTGGGGATTTCCTTGACGGCGAAATAGTCGGGCTTGTCGCCGCTCAGCGGGGCGAATTGCTCGACGACGGGGCCTTCGTTGAAGGCGACGTTATCTTTATAGGCGGAAACCAGTTTGTTGGGGTTCTCGGCCGAGGTTTTTTTGATTAAATTGAACAACGAACTTTCTTTTTCTTCGCCGTCGATCACGAACAGGCCGCCGAAAATCTTGTGCCGGCAGTGTTCCGAGTTGACCTGCGAAAATCCGAACACTTCGCTGTCAGTGAGCTTGCGGCCCAGCTTTTCGCTTACGTCGTTCAGATAGGCGATTTCTTCAGGGCTGAGGGCCAGTCCTTCCTGTTGGTTGTAAGCCTCCAGGTTGTCGATATAGACAATCGGGTCCGGTTGCTTGCTGATCGTGAAAACAGCTTGATCGAGGCCGTGATAGATGCGTTGAAGCATCGGGTCGTGATCGGCTTTTTCCGACGAAACCGGGAAGTATTCTTCGATACGGCTTATACCGGCGATTCCCATGTTCTGGGTGATCTCAACGGCATTCGTGCTCCACGGGGTAATCATCTCCCGGCGCGGCCCTACAAACCATCCTTCTAAACTTTCCGATTCCACCGGCGTTGCTTCACTAAATAACCAGACTAGTTTTTGAACGTCTCGGGGCGAGAAGGTTTGTGCGGTCTCCACAGCCAGCACAGTGTTTGCCCGAGATTTGAAAAATCGAATCATATCGTTGATTTATTAAATTGTCTTTCTCCATAAAAACTTACGGATGTGCAAAGATAGGCATTTTTTATGAACTAACGATGCAAACAAGTTGTTGTTAGGGATTCTTTAGGCTTCTACTTCAGCCGGTAGCGCCGACTGCGTAAATCCGGTGGCGGACGGCCGTTTCCCGGTTCTTCGGAAGACGTATTTCGAGATGAAAAAC
>DBFJSK010000386.1:0-2287 GCA_048403675.1 Tannerellaceae bacterium
GAACTGGAAGAGTTGAAAAGGGAAATCAAAGCTAGGGAAGAAGGTCATATAGTCTTGGATGGTGTGTTATTTTCTATAGCGCCATTATATGGTAAAAGGAAAAAGTCCATTTTGTAAGCTTGCCTATTTTAGCCTTAATAGCGGGATTAGTATTAACGAATAAGAAAAAGGGGAATAAATAATAGGAGCTATAATTGGATTCCCCGTAATAGGCATACCTTGTGCCGCATTTTTGATCTATTGTCTTACGTCTTCTGGTAGACAATGGCTTAGATCCAATCACATGATTTGATAAGATGGATTCTTATAGGAATATTTTGAAATGAAGCCTGCCGGTTATCTGGTGGGCTTTTTTTATACCCGGAATTTTCTTACTCACTCTTATATATTAAACAGAAAACATTTTAAAGTATTCGCGTATGACAATTTTAGAGTTAATCCAAGCAGCGTGTAAAACGAAAGGCGTACCAGAGAAGTACGCGGAACGCATACAGAAGGCTTTCAAGATAGAGAAGGCAGAAGGTATGGAAGCGTTTATCGGTCTTTTCAAAGAAAATCTTCTTCCGGCCATTGAAGAGGCAGAAGCGGAAGCGAAGAAGGCAGCCGAAATCGCTGCTATTTCCGGTTACGAGAAAAAGTATAAGCTGAAAGATGGTAAACCGATCGAAGAACCGACACCGGAACCTCAACCTGGCAAAAATCCCGTCGCCGGTCTTAGTCCGGAAGTTCAAACCTTATTGGATGCGATGCAAAAGAAAATAGACGACCTGTCAAAGAACGTAACTACCACTCTTACCGCTTCGGCCAACGAGGCAAAGAAAGGGAAGGTCGCCCAGTTGGTCAAAGACGCTGAGTTGCCCGATGCTTGGCTCGGCCGCGTCGATCTTTCTTCCGAAACATCTCTGGAGGATCAGGTGAAAGCCTTGAAGGAAGAATATACCAATATACAGCAGAAAGCCATCGATGCAGCGGTGGCTAGTGGGCAGTACTCGCCTGGTAGTTACCAGTTACCGGAACGCTCTGAGGCAGATTGGGCAAAACTGATGAACGGCGATGAGGCATCAAGTGCGACTAATACGGGTGTGATAAACTTGGGTGTTGAATAACTATTAAAAACGATTTAGTATGTACAGGAAAAAAGAAAGAGAATTTCAGTATGCTCCGGGAATCGAAAAGATTATCGAGGATGTGATCGGCGGCGGTACGATTGCCCGGGCCAGTCTGAGTGGCGCCTTATTTAACGGTCGGCCGCTTGATGAACTCCCGCCTATCGTAGTGGTAGCGAAGGATGAAAACGGTGTGTATAACCCTCTCAAAACAGCGCGGGTGTCCGAGGCGGCCACCGAAGATGCCACAAATATCAAAGTAGCTAAGAATCATCTTTTCCTTGTGGGCGATTTCGTAACGGTTGGCGGCGATTTGAAAGGCGCTTCCGACCAGATCACCGCCATAGATAAAAGCAATGCCGGTTATGACGTTATTACGCTAGCCGGCACTATCGGGGCGGCTGCGCAAGGTACCGTTTTAGTTCAGGCAAAAGATAAGCAAGCCGCTGGTGCTGCCGCGCTGCCCTATGACGGCGAGATCGTCGTTACGATGAACAAGGTTGACTTGACGGTCGCCAACCAGCAGTCCGGCCTTCTGGTACGCGGTACGGTGAACGAATCTTGCATGCCGTTCCCCATTGACAAAGGTATTAAGGCTCTAATGCCGTTTATCCGTTTCGTTTAATCCATTAAAAAATGGTATATGGAAAGAAGTTTAATTAAACAAGTGAACAAAAAGAACATGGCGGCGCGGTTGAACACCCGCCATGTTAAACCGGTGTATTTCCCGAACTTTTTCGGGGTAAAAAAGAAAACTTCCCTCAAATGGGAAACTCTGACCGGAGAAAAAGGCGCGCCGGTAATGGCCGATGTGATCTCCTTCGACGCTTCGGCACCGCAGAAGACGCGCGAGGTGATCAGTAAAATGTCAGGAGATATTCCCAAGACGGCCCTCAAGCGCGGTATGAACGAAAGCGATTACAATGAGTACCGGCAGTTGGAACGCGATGCCCAGGGAGATGCCGATCAGTTGGAATTACTCAACCTGGCTTTCAAAGATCAGGATTTCGTATACAATTCCGTCCGCGCCCGCTTCGAATGGTGGTGTATGCAACTCATGAGCCGGGCCGGCTTCCATCTGTCGGCAAAGAATAATGGCGGCGTTGTAACGGCCGAGTTTGTCGGATGTGGAATGCCTTCAAAGAATAAACGTAAGTCGTCCGCTGATTGGAGTGTGGCTT
>DBFJSK010000387.1:0-2472 GCA_048403675.1 Tannerellaceae bacterium
GTCATCCGATTTTCAGGAAGATATAAGCAACTTATTTCGGTTGTCGGATATGCTTCCTTTTATTTTTGCCGGCAAATTATTCAAATCAGATGTCTCGTATGAAAAGACTTTGCTTGATAGTAAGCATATGGGCGTTTTGCACCCTTCGCTTGTTCGCTTTCGTGTCGTCGGCCGATGCCTGGTTAGTCCAAGGCGTGTTGATGGATTCGCTCACCCGGCAGCCGGAAATGTATGCCACCCTTCGTTTTTATAAGTTACCCGACCGGGAGCGGGCAGTTGCTTCGCTTGTCTCAGGCCCGGACGGCCGTTTTCAGGTGTCTTTATTTGCGTCCGGTTCTTATTTGTTGAAGGTATCCAGTGTGGGGAAAGAAGGGCTTGAACGTGAATTTGAACTTCTTCGGAACGAGAAAGTAAAAGATTTGGGCGCCCTATGGATGCAGGACGACGTGCGCCATTTGGCGGAAATCAGTGTGGTGGCGGCTAAACCGCTCGTCAAGGCGGATGTAGATAAAACGATTTATAATGTGGAAGACGATCCGGATTCGTCAACCAGTACCCTGATCGAGATGCTGCGCAAAGTGCCGCTGGTAACGGTCGATGCCGACGATAACATCCAGGTGAACGGGCATAGCAGTTTTCGCATCTACATGAATGGAAGGCCTTCGAATATGCTTTCCAACAACCCCGCCGGGGTGTTGCGCAGTATCCCGGCCCACACGATTAAAAAGATCGAGGTGATTACCGATCCGGGCGCGAAATACGATGCCGAAGGAGTAAGCGGCGTATTGAATATTGTTACCAAGGGAGCGGAATTCGAAGGATATAATGTCAATTTGAATACGGTGGTATTGAATAATGTTACGGTAGCGGGCGGGTATGGAATGATGAAATTCGGGCGCCTTTCGCTCTCGGGAAATTATAATTATAGCAACTATCGCAGTAAAATAAAAATGGAGGAACATCGCTTGCGCTCCGACAGTCCGGCCGAAGCCGATCTGGGTAAATGGATGGACATCCGGACGAGTACCCCCGGGCATTATGCAGCGGTAGAGGGAAGTTTCGAGCTGGATTCGCTTAATTTACTCTCTCTTTCCGGTTCGCTGGACGTCTCCAACGGCCGGGAAACTTACCGTAACCGGTATGCGTTGCGCGATGCCGTTGAGGCGTGGGTGTATGCGTACCGGGAGCGCCGGCATACCGACGAAAAATGGGGCGGTGGCTCGTTGAAGATGGATTACCAGCATCAGTTCCGACGGAAAAAAACAGAAATGCTTACCCTTTCCTATCAATTCGATTATGCGCCCAACGATCGCAACAGCGAGGCGGAAATCGCCGATCGCACGGGCGATTCTCCTTCCTTGAAATATGTAAATGCCTTCGACCGGCAGCTTAACCGGGCGCGCGGGCATGCGTATACTTTCCAGGTAGATTATGTCAATCCGCTGACGCCGGTACACGGGTTGGAGGCGGGGTTAAAATATATTTGCCGTCGCAATACGAGCGAGGCCCGTTCCGAACAGCGGCAGCAAGCTTCGTTACCCTGGCAGGCCTCGGATTTTCAACCGGTGCTTGATTACCGGCATCTGCAACATATTCTGGGAATCTATGCCGGTTATAACCTGGTTTTAGGGAAATGGGGGCTGAAAACAGGCCTGAGGATGGAGCGTACCTGGCAACAGGTAGCTTATCGCAAAGGCGAGGGGGAGGATTTCGATATGCACCTTACCGATTGGGTGCCTTCGGTTTCCTTGTCGCGCAAATTAACCGATCGCCATCAACTGCGCGTAGCCTACAATCTTCGTTTGCGGCGGCCGGGTATCGATTTTCTGAATCCCTATGTGCAGTTGTCAGGCGCTGAAATCCGGTATGGAAATCCGCAGTTGACGTCCGAAAAACATCACCGAATCAGCTTAACTTACCATTATTTCTCGCCCAAAATCAATGTACAGGCCACCACCCTCTTGTCTGTGGGTAGGAATTGTATCGGAAAATATCAGTTTATGGACGCCGACGGCATCTTGAATAACACGTACGGCAATATCGAGCAGATACTCGGGGGCGGCGTGAACGGCTATATAGGTTACAATCCGTCTGCCTATACCTCCCTGGCGGTCAACGGGACGTTGAATTATTTGTCGATCCGTTCGAAAAACGATTCGTCGACAGCTTGGAGCGATCTGCATAACGAAGGTTTTTGCGGCACCCTGTATCTGTCGTTTAACCAACGATTCAAAAAGGGATGGCGCATCATGGCTAGCGGAGGCTATTTTCGTCCGGAGCTGACGTTAGGTGCCGAGTCGTTCAACTACTATTATTACGGAATCAATCTGGCAAAGACTTTTTTTAACGACCGGTTGACGGTGATGTTGCGTGTACAGGATTTCGCCACTTGTTATTTGAGGCTTACCCGCCGGGAAAACTATCCCGAATTCCGCACCGTGCGCCGGGAGCGGTACGACAAGCGAGCCGTCG
>DBFJSK010000388.1:0-2716 GCA_048403675.1 Tannerellaceae bacterium
ATCAAAAAGAATAAGTAAACGATTATTTTTAAGTAGAAAAAGTGTTTTTGCCTTCACACTTTTATCTCATCTAAAATGAAAGCACACGGAAGGAGCAGCTTAATTTAATGCTGTGGGAAGTAACATTTATTTTTATTTAGCCGGAAAGAAACTGCAATTAGAAACATAAAAGGCCCCTTTCCCTCCCTTTTAAAGGGTTTTAGGCTGTTCACCGAATCTTTATCGAATCCTCGCCGGATCTTTTTCCACTCTTTTTCAATACTTTTTCTGCCCTATAACCAAGCCCTCCTGCCGCCCCGGGCGGTAGGAGCAGTAAGAAAACACACTCTTGCTAATAAATCGAATAAAATCATTTCTTTAGAATATCCGATTTTCCCGGCAGAAAACTTATATTTGTTAGCAATTTATGAAGCATATCCGTATACGATGAAAACGATTCACTCTACTATCTTAAGCTATTGCTATTATTTTTTTATAATCCTATTGGCAACGACCAGCCCCACTCTTTATGCCAACGAAACTCCGGAATCGCGGATATTGGTTATCAGCTCTTATTCTCCGATCCGGGAAGGAGGGAATCATATCATTCAGTCGTTGGTGGAAAACCTGACAGAGCGTGTGCATACCTCTATCATCGTGGAATATATGGACTCCGAATCTTCTCCGGAGTATGCCCTATGGAATCACTGGATGACCCAATTATTCAAAGCCTATCAGATGCCTCCCGCCGTAGTCGTTCTATTGGGAGGCGAAGCCTGGTCTACCTACCGCGCTACCTGCCCCGCCGAGTGGAAATCGGTTCCCGTAGTCTTGGGCTGTGTGAAAGGAGGCTATATCGATTACGAAAATGCTCCCAACGTAAAAGTACGTAGGCTTGGAGATATGCGCCCGATGCAAAGTTCATTCGATGGGTTCCGCGTGACCGGTTACTTCTTTCAGGATTATCTGAAAGAAAACCTGGAATTTATTCAACGACTTCAGCCGCATGTTACAAAGATCGCTTTTTTATACGACAACCGCTATTCTTTCGATTTCATCCGCAACTATCTGTATCGTACTTTTGACCAAACAAAAGGATTGGATTTGTATAACCTCAACGGCGACGAACTTTCTACCGCCCAATTGCTCGATACGATCAGCCAAATGGATCATTCCTACGCACTATTATCGGGCGGATGGTATACCGACGTCAATCGGTATTCGCACGCTTATTCGATGGTACAAAGCGAACTAAGCCGGTATACTTCGAAACCTGTTTACCTGTTGGTGGATTTGGATTTCTCCAATATGAATTACCTGGGAGGATATTTTATTTCCGGTAAAGATATAGGACGCGATTTGGCCGATCTCACCTACTCAGTCCTCACCCAAGGAATTGAGAACAGCCCTTCGTTCGCTCCTACACCGTCAGGGCCGAAATATTATGTTAATTATCCGGTATTCCAACGTTTAGGCCTTCAGAAAAAAATACTGCCGCCCGGCACCGTGTTTTATAATACCGATCCGTCTTTATTCGAGGAACATCCGTTGGAAGTAAGCCTTATTTTGCTTTCTATTATGCTGATGTGCTTCTTGTTCGGTATGGCGCTTCACTACCGCAAACGCCGGGAAGCCTATTACCGAACAGCCAATCAGTGGATGATCCGGATGTTGGAATCGATGCCGGATATGGCGATTATCTACGATGCCGACGCGAAAATTTGCGAAGTGGTAAACCCCAAACCGAATGTCTTGTTAGGATTTACCAAAGAAGACCTGATCGGCGTTTCGGTAGACGATTTAGGGAACAAGAACCCCTCTTTTCAGGTTTCGGGCGCCCTGATTGCCGAGAATGTGCGGCGTACGGCAGCCACCAAAGAGGTGTTTTGTTTTAATTACGAGGTGGATTATGCCGATCAGGTTTATTACTCGCAATTGCGAACGATGCCTTTCGGCAAAGATCACATAATCTGTTTCGTACGAGACGTGACGGTACAGGTAAAAGCGGAAAAAGAAGTGTTGAAGTTACAAAAATTCCTGCAATCGATTGTCAACAATTTGCCGGTAGGCTTGCTGGTGAAAGATGTAACCGATAACTACCGCTATATTTTTTATAACGACCGGGTGGCCGATTTCTATGAGGATACCTATGGCTACCAGTTAGGAAAAAACGATTATGAAGTGAACGACCCCCTGGCCGATCAGTACCGCCGGGAAGACAATCTGGTACTGGAAAGCGAGCGACCTTTGACCTTCGAACGGGTGATTTATAAAAACGGAAAGGCTTGCCGTTGGGGCATTACCACGAAAAAAAGGCTGATGAATACCGATGGTACCTGCTATATTATTGCCATTACCACCGATACGACCGCCATCCGGAAGAAAGAATTCGAACTGGAGAATATCCGCAGGGAGTTGTCCATTGCGCTTGAGGCCGGCTCGATGTCGGCCTGGGTATATGATGTGGAAAAGAAATGGTTTTCCTCTCTATACCGGCAAACGGTATCTGACGACGGCATGACGCTTGAAACAGGAGCGGAAATGTTGCACCCCGACGACCGGGAAAAATATTACCGCTTCATAGAAGAACTTAGTCAAGGAAAAGCCGAAAAAAAACGGGAAGTTTTCCGTTTTCTGCGGGGTGGCACCTATGGATTTTATCAAACTTATGCCATCGCGATCCGTTCGGAACAAACCGGGCAAGTGGTACAGGTGATCGGTACGGAAAAGAATATTA
>DBFJSK010000389.1:0-2376 GCA_048403675.1 Tannerellaceae bacterium
CCTCTTCAGCTTTGTCCGTCCGCGGAGATTTGCTTTCCGGAAGAAACATGGTAAGAAATACCGGTATACCCGTATACCTGTCGCCAAGTGTTTTTCCTTCCGCTATATTTTTCTTTTCCGGTCGTTTTCCTCAGAGACTGAAAGGAGAACGCCTCAAGCTTCACCATCGCCCCGGGTTTCCCCCGGCCCCGGCCGTGCGATTACTTTGCCCCGCTCGCTTACATACCGGTAAAAAGCCCGGTAGAAAGCGTGGTGCGCCAAAGTGGAAGCATCTCCCATCACCATCAGCTTCATCCGGGCCCGGGTGATGGCCACGTTCATCCGCCGTAGGTCGGAAAGAAAACCGATCTGCCCGTTATCATTGGCGCGTACCAGGCTGATAAAGATTACATCCCGTTCCTGCCCCTGAAAACCGTCCACCGTATGCACCGCGAGAAGCGAACGGAAGGGCTTGAAAAAAGCATTCCGTTTCAGCAAAGCCCGAATATACTGCACCTGCGCTTTATACGGCGAGATCAACCCGAAATCGATCCGTTCGTCCAGAATCCGCTCCTTGCCGATCTTCTCCATATAAGCCTGTAAACGCTCCACCATCCACTCCGCCTCCGGCTTATTGACCCGGCTCCGGCCGTCCGGCCACACTTCTTCCTGAAAGCCGGCGTCGCCCGTATCGAACCATACCACCGGCGTATCCCATTCCAGAATGCCCCGGTGCTTCACCTCCGGAGCCGATTCCAGTTGATCGTGGTAAAACCAATGCGAAGAAAAACGCATAATATCTTCATGCATCCGGTATTGAATTTTCAAAAGCGAAACCGTCTCCGGACGCCGGGCGGCTATTTTCTCCATCAATGTCTGGCCCAGACCGCCCCGCGCCGCTTCCACACATTTGATGGTGGGCGGCAATTGCTGATGATCGCCGGCCAGAATCACCCGCTCGGCCCGCGTCAGCGGAATCCAGCAAGCCGCTTCCAACGCCTGGGCGGCTTCGTCGATAAACACCGTCTCGAACCGGCGATGGCTCAACAGCCGGTGGGCGGCCCCCACCAGGGTACAGGCAATCACCCGGGCCTCGTCGAAAAGCTCGGCGTCGATCTTCACTTCCAGCTCGGTGGCCCGCTGGCGCAACCGGCTGAGCCGATTCCTCGCCGTATCGCGCTCCCCCCGGCTTTTTCCCCGCATCGAGGATTGGATCTGACGGATCGCCCGGCGGATACTCCAAAGTTCGGCATAGTCGGGATGCGATTCGAAACGGCGTTCGTACGTGAAGGAAAGCATTTTGTCGTTTACCCGTGTGGGGTTACCGATGCGCAGTACGCGGATGCCCCGATCGACGAGTTTCTCCGCAATCCAATCCACCGCCGCATTGCTTTGGGCGCATACCATCACCTGGTTTTCCCGGTACAGGGTTTCGTGAATAGCTTCTACCAGGGTCGTGGTTTTGCCGGTGCCGGGAGGGCCGTGTACGATGGCTACCTCTTTGGCGGCCAGTACCTGGTTGACGGCCTCTTCTTCGGAAGCATTCAGCCAGGGAAAGCGCACGGGGGGAAGCTGGCGCCGGGAGGCGGGAACGGCGCCCAGGAAGACGTCGCGCAGATGGGCCAGCCGGTTGTTCCTGGCCTCTGTCACCTCCCGGAGAGCGCCGAGCATGGTTTGGTAGGTGGTTTCGTCGAAGTAGAGTTGTACACCTAAGGGGGCGGTGGTTTGCAGGTCGGCGAGGGCTTGGGGGGAGGGTAGCACCATCACCATCCGGTCGTCGCGCACATAGCTCACGACGGCGGTAAAATTGAAGTAATGCAGGTTGCCGTCGGCTGCGGTCTTAAAAAAACAAACCGGGCGGCCGTATTCGAAAACAGATTCTGTTTCGCGGTCTTCCCGGCGTTCTACCTCCACGGTCAGTTGGTTCAGGGAGTTATAATAGCTGCGACCGACCCCTACGGGATACCAGCAAACTCCTTCGCGGATACGTTTGCCGATTCCCGTTTTTCGGGTCTGCTCGCGGTACATTTCTTTTTCGTAGGCGTATTCCATGCGGAGCAGCTCGGTTTGGCGCTCCAGGTCGGCCCACGGGGTATTCGGGCGATTGGTCATGCTTCTGTTACTTTGTCTTCAGGAAGGCAAAGGTACGAAAGTTGTCTGTTGATAGGGGATTTTCCGCCGGGGAAAATGGCCTATGTCCGGTTATTCCGGTGTCTGACCGCTTTTATTTTTAGCTTCTGGTGTAAATTGAGATGTAGTTACCTTATTTAATTCTTGTAGCAATGTTTTTCCGGGTTTGAATTTCACACTGTTGCGCGGCCGGATGGTACAACTTACGCCTGTGCGCGGGTTGCGTCCTAATCGTTCGGTTTGTTCCCATACGGAGAAGGAACCGAA
>DBFJSK010000390.1:0-1818 GCA_048403675.1 Tannerellaceae bacterium
AAGTTAACTTTTGAGTCCGGCTAAAACGGTGGCACTCATTAACTTTTTCTGACAGAAAATATAGAGCAGCAGAGGGGGAATAAAACTCATTACCACGCCTGCCAGAACGATCGAAATGCTTCCGGAGCCAAATTCCGCCTGTCCCTTTAACACGGTCAAACCCAAAGGGAGCGTCATGTTTTTATACTCTGAGATAAAAATCAAGGGCTGGAAGAAATCATTCCATAGAACCAGCGCCCTGGTGACTAATACTACGACGATTGAGGGCATGCACATTGGGAAAATAATGCTTCTGTAAATTCGGAAACGCCCCGCTCCGTCCATATAGGCAGACTCGTCATAGCTTTTGGGAATGGTGAGCATGTTTTGCCTGAGCAGGAAAATTGCCAGCGGGTCAATAATCGCGGGCAGGATCAAAGCCCATATTGTGTTTAAAAGCCCGACTCCCTTGAGCATTAAAAATTTCGGAATCACCGTTACTTGGGCGGGGATCATTAATCCGGACAGAAAAACTATGAACCAAACCTTTTTTCCCGGAAAATCGATACGGGCAAACGCATAGGCGGCAAGGGAAGAAATAAAAATCTGTACCCCGGTCCCTATTACGGTAACGATAACGCTGTTTTTCAGAAAAGATAAAAAAGGCAGGATGTCAAATACCTTCGCGTAGTTGCTCCAGTAAAACTCTGTCGGTAAAAAATGAGGGGGAAGCGTGAAGGATTGCGTCGGTAAACGCAGAGAGGTAGAAATAATCCACAGCATTGGCATCAGCCAGATCAGAGAAATCGCAAAGATCACAATAATCAGCACGACTCTTTTTATGATCTTCTTAGCGCGGGCAGTGCTATTTTTCATTTTGTGAAACCTCCCCTCTATTCCACGTCGTACGTCACCCATTTGTTCTGGGTGCTGTAAAGAATGATGGTAATCACTAAAACAATAATAAAGAGTACCACGGAGACCGACGACGCATATCCCATTTCGTAGGCCTTAAAGGCTTTTTCATATACATGAAGAGCCAGCGTGCGGGAAGCGTTGCCAGGGCCGCCGTTTGTAATAATATAAGGCTCGTCAAAAATCTGGAACGTGTTGATCGTAGTTATGGTAATCACGAAAAACAGAGTAGGCGTAAGCATGGGAAGAGTAATATGGAAGAATGTCTGAATTTTGTTAGCTCCGTCAATTTGGGCCGCTTCATAGTATCCATCCGGTATTCCCTGTAAGCCAATAAGATAGTACAAAAAGGGAGTGCCCACGAACTTCCAAAGACTGAACAGGCAAATGGCCACAATGACCCCAGAGGAGGATGTGAGCCATTTTACGCCGGAAATTCCAAGCTGAGAAAGAAGCCAGTTAAACACGCCGAAGTCGTAGTTAAACATATAGTACCAGGCAATGGCCACCGAAGCCGTCGTCAGGATAGAAGGAAGGTAAACAGCGGTACGGTAAACATACTTGACCGGCCCACGCTTTTCCTTGTAAATAACAAACGCTAAGAGTAGCGCGATAACGATATGTAAAGCGACTAGGATCAGCGTCAATTTAAACGTATTCCAAATAATCTGCCAGCTGGTCGGGTTCTTAAAAAACTCAATGTAGTTGTCAAAATTAATCCATTCCGAGCCCTGAAGCATATTATAGTCGAAAAAACTCAGCACGATGGTAATCACCATCGGCGCTCCGATAAAAAGCAGGAACGCTAAAAGAGCGGGCAGCAAAAATAAGTAGCCCGAAACAGCGTCGCTTTTCTTTTTGCTATACAACCTCTTATTCAATCGATTCCACCCCTTAAAGTGAATTTATCCCGATAGAAGCCTT
>DBFJSK010000391.1:0-5052 GCA_048403675.1 Tannerellaceae bacterium
TTCACGAATAAATTCAATATCCGTCCGTACACAAAGCGTTTCTATGCCAAAATAAGACATAGTTTCGGTGACAGCCAGCAAAGATGCGTCATTTTCATTCGTATATAAATGTTTGAGAAATTCTTTTTTAGGTAGAAGAATTCCAGATTTACGAAGAAGAAAAAAACACAAATCGCCCAATTGATGATTTTCTTGTTGAGCAACCATTGTTATCAATTAGAATTTAAGGTTATTGCATAAGGATGTTTTTACAAATATAAAGAAAAAAACAAATAACAATTCTAATTCCTGACCTAAAGGAAATAAAAAAGAAAGAAAAGATACCGATTACCTACAGGCTCTTTTCTTTCTTATCACTTTTTCTATACTTTTTCATCGAAAAAATACATCTTTTATTCAATTTAGCGTTCGCCGATCGGTATGTAAGATTGCTCTTCCAACACATTCTTATAAGCCGGACGAATAATCCGTTTCCCTTCGAAGTTCAATTCTTCAATCCGGTGAGCCGTCCAACCCACGATACGAGCCATGGCAAACAAAGGAGTATAAATCTCCTGCGGCAACCCGATCATTTCATACACAAAACCCGAATAGAAATCCACATTCGACGATACCCGTTTTTTCGTTCCCTTATGCTTGGCAAAACATTCGATAGCCCGTTCTTCCAACAATTCCAGGAAAGCGAACTCTTCCTGGCGATCTTTCTCTTTCGCCAAATCGCGCGCCAGTTCCTTCAACACCACAGCCCGCGGATCGGAGATAGTATAAACCGCATGTCCGATCCCGTAAATCAAGCCCGTCCGGTTATACGCCTCCTTATTCAACATCCGCATAAAATAAGTATCGATTTCATCCACATTCTTCCAATCGGCGATATTCTCTTTCAAATGGTGGAACATATCCACCACCTGGATATTGGCTCCCCCATGCAACGGCCCTTTCAGCGAACCGATACCGGCCGCAATGGCCGAATAGGTATCCGTGCCCGTGGAACTCGTCACCCTCACCGTGAACGTAGAGTTATTACCGCCCCCGTGTTCGGCCTGCAAAACCAACAACAAATCGAGCGTACGCGCTTCCAGATCGGTGTAATCGCGCTTCAACATATGCAGGAAATTTTCGGCAATCGAACGATTTTCGTGCGGATGGCGGATGTGCAACGAACGTCCTTGCGTACTATGGCGAAATATATTATAGGCATACGCAATAATCGCCGGAAATTTCGAAATCAGCTCGATCGACTGGCGCATCAAATTATCGCGCGAGGTATCGTCGGGATTCGGATCGAACGTATACATTTCCAACACGCTCCGAGCCAGGATATTCATAATATTCTGGCCTTCCAAATCCAGAATATTCATCTTTGTCTTCTGCTCAAGCGGCATATTATCATTAATCAATTCTTTGAAAGCAGCCAGCTCTTCTTTGTCGGGCAACTTACCCGAAAGCATCAGATAAGCCACCTCTTCGAAACCGAAACGTTTCTCTCGAATCAAGCCGTGCGCAATATCTTCCACATCATACCCCCGGTAAAACAATTTTCCGGGAATCGCCTTCAAACCACCTTCCGGAAGCCGTTCGTAGCCCACTACATTTCCTATTTTGGTCAGTCCCACCAACACCCCGCTCCCGTCTTCGTTACGCAGGCCCCGTTTCACATTAAATTTGGGAAACAATTCATTATCGATCTTGCAAGCGCCCTTAGCCGCTTCCGACAATTTGTAAACAATATATTCTTTTTTCATGACAACAGACTTTTTAAAAATTATAACAAAGAAATAACCGCTTCTCCGAATTCTTTCGTTCCCAGCGATACGCCGTCCGGCATGAAACGCGCCAAATCAGGCGTTGCTCTTCCCGCTTCAAAAGAAGCCTCCATCGCCGACGTGATTAACGCCGCCGCTTCGTTCCACCCCATATACTCCAGCATCATCACCGATGAAAGCAAAAGAGAAGAAGGATTCACCACATTCCCTCCGGCAATATTGGGCGCCGTGCCGTGCGTAGCTTCAAAAATAGCATGTCCGCTATCGTAATTGATGTTCGCACCCGGCGCAATGCCGATGCCGCCCACCATCGCCGCCAACTGATCGGAAATATAATCGCCGTTCAGATTCAGCGTAGCAATCACGGAATAAGCTTCCGGAATCAACAGCGTATTCTGCAAAAAAGCATCGGCAATAACATCCTTTACAATCAACTTACCGGCTTGCTCCGCCTCCAGCAATGCTTTTTCAGCTTCCGCTCCTCCCCGCTCCTTCTTAATTTTCTCATACTGCAACCAGGTAAACGTACGGTCGGGAAATTCGCGTTCGGCCAACGCATACCCCCACAATTTAAAGCCTCCTTCGGTAAACTTCATAATATTTCCTTTATGCACCAATGTCACGCTCGGCAATCCGTTTTCAAGCGCAAACTCGATGGCGGCACGCACCAACCGCTCCGTACCTTCCACGGAAACCGGCTTGACCCCGAACGAAGAGGTTTGGGGAAAACGCACTTTCGTCACCCCCATTTCCTCGGTAAGAAATTGCAGGAACTTTTTCGCTTCCGGCGTCCCCTGCTGCCATTCGATGCCTGCATAAATATCTTCCGTATTCTCACGGAAAATATACATATTCACTTTATGCGGCTCCTTCACAGGCGAAACCACTCCTTTGAACCACCGCACCGGACGCAAACAAACATACAAATCGAGCGTCTGGCGAAGCGCCACGTTCAACGAACGAATGCCGCCCCCGATCGGCGTAGTAAGCGGCCCTTTGATACCTACCGTATAGTTCCGAAACGCATCCATTGTTTCGTCGGGCAGCCAGCTACCCGTCCGGCGAAAAGCTTTCTCGCCGGCTAGCACCTCTTTCCACTCGATAGCGCGTACGCCGCCATACGCTTTCTTCACCGCGGCATTCACAATTCGCTGGCATACCGGCGTTATTTCCGCACCTACGCCGTCGCCCTCGATATAAGGGATCGTCACCCGGTCAGGAACGATTAATTGTCCGTTTTGTTTTGTTATTTTATTCATGGCTTCCAATTGATTAATTTTTGTAGCAGCTCCGGTCGTGCCTCATTGCCCGCACGACCGCGATTTTTTAGTGAGAAGCGTTCAAGGCCGATCCGGCTTTAAACCAACCGATCTGCAACGCGTTATAGGTATGATTAGCCGAGAAAGATTCTTCCGAGCCATCGGCATGATGCAGCACAATCGTCAGCGGCTCGCCCGGAGCAAACGAACCAAGCCCCCGAATAGAAATCCGGTCATCCTCCCGTATCTTGTCGTAATCCTGCTTATCGGCAAAAGTAAGGGCCAGCATCCCCTGTTTTTTGAGGTTCGTTTCGTGGATACGCGCAAAGCTCTTGGCCAGAATCGCCTTTACATGCAAGAAACGCGGTTCCATCGCCGCATGTTCCCGCGAAGATCCTTCGCCGTAGTTTTCCTCAGCCACCACCATCGAGGAAATTCCCTTCTCCTTATACTGTTTAGCCACCGCCGAAACCGCTTCATACTGCCCGTCGAGCTGGTTGAGCACCGCATTCGTCTTTCCGTTGAAAGCATTGACCGCTCCCATCAACATATTGTCGGAAATATTTTCCAGATGCCCGCGGAAACGAAGCCACGGGCCGGCCATCGAAATATGATCGGTGGTACATTTGCCCTGCGCCTTGATTAAAAGCGGCATCTCTTCCAGATCCTTCCCATCCCACGGAGCAAACGGTTGCAACACCTGCAAACGTTTGGAAGCGGGATCGATCTTTACCTCGCCTGCCCTGTCGGAAGGGGGGATATACCCGTTATCCTCCACCTCGAAACCTTTGGCCGGAAAATCCGTACCCTCGGGCTCGGACAGTTTCACCTGTCGGCCATCCTTCGTTTTCAATGTATCTTTCAACGGATTGAAGCAAAGATCGCCGGCAATCGTCAACGCCAACGTCAATTCGGGCGAAGCCACAAAAGCATGCGTATTCGGATTTCCGTCAGCCCGTTTGGCAAAATTACGGTTGAAAGAAGTGACGATCGAGTTGCGGCGCGTCGGATCGTCGGTATGCCGTTTCCACTGGCCGATACAAGGCCCGCAGGCATTCGCCATGATGGTAGCCCCGATTTTTTCGAAATCGCCGATAATCCCGTCCCGCTGGGCCGTATATCGGATCTGTTCGGAACCCGGATTAATAATCAACGGCGCCGCCACCGGTATACCTTCCTGCCAGGCCTGACGGGCAATCGAAGCCGCCCGGCTCAAATCCTGATACGAAGAATTGGTACACGAACCGACTAGCCCTACTTCCATCCGGCGCGGATAACCGCCGGCTTTCACCTTAGCGGCAAACTGGGAAATGGGCGTAGCGGCATCCGGCGTAAAAGGCCCGTTGATATAAGGCTCCAGCTCCGATAAATTAATTTCGATCAACCGGTCGTAATACACCTCGGGATTCGCCCTCACTTCTTCGTCAGCCTCCAGATAACCGGAAATAGCTTCGGCCCGGATCGCAATTTCTCCGCGTCCGGTCGCCCTCAGATAGGCAGCCATCGCCGCATCGAACGGGAACAAAGAAGTCGTCGCCCCTACTTCCGCCCCCATATTACAGATAGTCGCTTTGCCGGTAGCCGAAAGCGACTGGCCCCCTTCGCCGAAATATTCGATAATCGCGTTCGTGCCTCCCTTTACCGTCAGGATGCCGGCTAGTTTAAGAATCACATCTTTCGGAGAAGCCCAGCCGCTCAACCGGCCGGTCAGTTTCACGCCGATCAGTTTGGGCATTTTCAACTCCCATTCCATTCCGGTCATTACATCCACCGCATCGGCTCCCCCTACCCCGATGGCGATCATACCCAGGCCGCCCGCATTGGGCGTATGCGAATCGGTGCCGACCATCATGCCACCCGGAAACGCATAATTTTCGAGCACCACCTGATGGATAATACCCGCACCCGGTTTCCAGAAACCGATGCCGTATTTTCCGGAGACGGTTTTCAGAAAATCATAGACTTCCCGGTTTCCCTCGGTAGCCGCCATCAGATCGCTTTTGGCTCCCAGATTAGCCTGGATCAAA
>DBFJSK010000392.1:0-3400 GCA_048403675.1 Tannerellaceae bacterium
TACTGCCGGAGGTAAAAAATATCATTGCGATCTCTTCCGGCAAGGGAGGAGTGGGCAAAAGTACGGTAGCGGCCAACCTGGCGGTGGCGCTGGCCGGCCTGGGTTATAAAGTGGGGTTGCTCGACGCCGATATTTTCGGCCCTTCGCAGCCTAAAATGTTTCATGTAGAAGAAGCGCGTCCCTATATGGAAGAGGTGGGGGGACGCGAACTGATCCAACCGGCCGAAAACTACGGGGTCAAACTGCTTTCCATCGGTTTCTTCGTGAACAAGGAAGATGCGATTCTTTGGCGCGGCGCGATGGCCAGCAATGCTCTCAAGCAACTGATCGGCGACGCCAATTGGGGCGAACTGGATTATTTTCTGATCGACCTGCCGCCGGGCACCAGCGATATTCACCTGACGATGGTGCAGACGCTCGCTGTTACGGGGGCTATCGTGGTCAGTACCCCGCAGGAGGTAGCTCTGGCCGATGCACGGAAAGGCATCAGCATGTTCCAGACCGACAAAATCAACGTGCCGGTATTGGGATTGGTGGAAAATATGGCTTGGTTCACTCCGGCCGAATTGCCGGAGAATAAATATTATTTGTTCGGTAAAGAAGGAGGACGGCGACTGGCCGAAGAACTGGGAGTGCCTTTACTGGGGCAAATCCCCATTGTGCAAAGTATTTGTGAGGGCGGCGACAGCGGCGTACCGGTCGCTCTCGATCCGGATACGTTGACGGGGGCCGCTTTCCGCAACCTGGCCGAACGGACGGTGGAAGAAGTGGAACGGCGCAATGTCACGCAGGCTCCTACCGAACGGGTGCATTTGAAAAAATCATAAGTTCAAGCCCCAAAAATGAGTTACTTCCTTTTTCGAAGAGATCTTCTTCCGATTTCAAACAAGGAAAAGAGTAAAGCGCTCCAAAATCGACAGTAAGGAAAAGTTTAGAGAAGAAACGGCTTAAAAAAGTTCCCCTTATTTTCTTTTTTCTACACAGAGAATGAAGAAAATAAGGGGATTTAGTAGGTGTCGATTTCTTTATCTGTTTTTCAGAACATCTTTTTGAAGAAGCCATTTTTGGAAAATAAAAGGCCGCCCGTTTTATTCCCCTTTTACTTTGCTATCTGCCTCCCTTCATTTTTTGGTCAGTTCCGACATCGGCCGGATACGTTCTTGCTGCACCGACCAGTTGGGCGCAGCACGGTAAGCTTCGACACTTTCATCAGGCACATAGATTTGCAACTCTTTCGACGTACCGTAGAAACCTGCACTTCCCAATTCCGGTGGAACCACCCGGGGCGAGATACAGACCGCCAACTTCGAACAATTAAAAAACACATTCCTTCCCAGTAAGGCCGCGGAAGCGGGAAGAGTAATCGATGACAAATGCTGGCATTGGTTGAAAGCAGCCATCTGTATCTCTTCCAATCCTTCCGGCAATACGATCGACTGCAAAGAAATGCATTGGCTGAAAGCCCGTCCTCTCAACACCTTCAGCGAAGTAAACCAAGGCCCTAATTCATCGAAAGAAACGATGGCCGAATCGGTAAAGATACTTTCACCGATCGAAGTTACCCCAGCCGCCTCTTCCGGGCTAAGAAAACCGTCTTTTTCACCGAAAGCCTGCGAACAGATCCGCTCCGTTTCCTTATCGGCAAAGTCGATTGCCCGCTTGTCGTACGTCAGCGTCAGTTCGGGATATGCTTTGCGGACAGCCTCCAATTGGGAGATATAGACCGCGCCCCCGGCATGATACCGGCCCGTTACCACCGATTGCTCCTTATTATTCCCGTTCTCGTCCATCCCGGCCAGGCCCGTAAGGCCGAACAAAGTGCCCAATCCCCGGCTTCCGCCCGAGATCCCCGTCAGACGCACACGCGAGAGTACCACCTCGTCCAAGGCCAGACACCGGTCGATCAAGGCAAACACATTCACCCGGTTCATATTTTCCAGCCGGAGGGTGGTCAGCCGCTCTACGCCAGCCAAGGTAAACGTATCGTCCGCCAGGTTCGGCTGGTTGCGGATGGTGAGGTTGGTCAAGGTAGCGGGCAATGCCAATTCCCGCAGAATCCCGGCTGGTGGAAGGATCACCGAAGTAATGGCCGTACCGGTAGCATACACTTGCTCCAGATTCATGCAACCGCTCAAATCCAACGGCTGTTTCAAGTTCGGGCAATTCCGCACATCCACCCGGCGCAACATCCGGTTCGTACCGACCGAAAGCACGGTCAGATTGGTATTGCAAAACCCTTGCGCACCGCTGCCGATCTCCAGCTCCGTCAGGCGGACCGCTTTCGAAACATCGATCGTTCCGGCGTATTTCCCCGCCAGAGATCCGAACGATTTCAACCGGCTGGCGCCGTAAATAATCGTCTCCGTATCGTTGAACTGAATAGCTGGCGCCTCGATCCGGAGCGGCACGTCCTTTTTCCCCCGTACGGAAAGCGAATACGAACCGTATTTCACCCGCACATACTGGTCGGCAAACGGCACGATGGTAAAATCCGCATTCGGCTCCACCCCGGCCCACTCGGTAGGCGTATACAAACGCATCGTGGCATAATCGCTCAGAAAGTCGCCGGCATTGTACTTGCTGTCCATATACAGGAAACGATTATATGTCCACCATTTCCGGTGTTCCTCGCGCGACCCTTGGGCAGCATACAAATAAGCCCCGTTGCCTTCCTCCGTAAGCGGATCGATATACTTAAACCGGGCGTCGGCATTGTAAATCGCTTCACACCATTTCCGGCATTGCTCGTCGCTGAGAACGGCCATCACCGAATCGTACGAGAGTTGCCCCTCAGTACGGATCGAACGGTAGAGCGCTTCGATTTCGGGCGCGAAACAAGTTTCGAGGTTGTTCCACAGCACGGACTGCTCGCCGTTGAATACCTGCTGCGAACCGGCCGTATCGTGATATTCCACCGGATACGAAAAGGCGATCAAGCCCTCGTTATTGATGCCGAAGCAGGTATCGTTATCGTAAAAGATAAACCGCCAGATAAAATCCTCGCTCCCGTTTTCCGGACCCCAGGAGGTTAGAAACATATTCTTCGCCCGCTGGTCGACCATGGCGAACAGTTCGGTCAGCAGGTAATACGAGAGTAAGTTGTCCAGATCGAAATGCGCGCTTACTTCCGCTTTGAATTTGGCCGGATCATCCTGAGTAGAAACCACCCAATCGGTCAATCTTTTCAGATTCTCCGGTATTTTCCCGGCGGCATAGGCTGCATTCAATGCGTCGTCGTCGGGATAACGGGCTTCAAAATCATTCATCCAGTCGGGCGTATTATAATCCGAGGTCTTGAATAATACCCGATCGGACGTATTGTTACAAAACTCCCAGCTCTCCGCCCCTTCTACGAAACCAAAAGTTTGATAGGTCGATTTATCGTTGTTGAAATTATATT
>DBFJSK010000393.1:0-1884 GCA_048403675.1 Tannerellaceae bacterium
AAGAATTTACCCCTATCTTTGCCACCGTCTAAGACAAGGAAACGCCTCCTTAGCGAAGGAAAGCACCTTGTTCAACTATCCTGAAAATCAGGAATCGGATAGGGCAGACGTAGGAAAGGCAGCCGCTTGCAGACCGGCTATAGACTTTTCCCGGCACGTGAAACCCATATACCGATTAAGTTTAACGTAAAAATGACAGTATGAAGGTTAGAACTTATGTTCTCATTGTTTCGGTTGCCTTGCTTACCATGTCGTCCGGAACAAAGGATGCGAAGCCGACGGAAGGGTTGAACCCCGGCGATTTTGCTCCGAGAATTGAGTCTTTGGAAAACGACGGTGAATCCGTTCGTTTCCGCAACCATTCGGGACGTTACACTTTGCTCAACTTCTGGGCAGCTTACGATGCGGAATCGCGGGCTAGTAACGTTCGATTAGCGAATGAGGTTAACAAATTGGGCCTCGACCGTGTGGCCATGTACAGCGTTTCGTTCGATAAGAACCGCTCGGTTTTCGAAGAAACGATTAAAGCCGACCGGCTGGAAGGTACACTGCAACGGTTCGACGGGCTTGGCAAACAGTCGGCTTTATACAAGAAATTCGCCTTGGAAAAAGGTTTCCGCAATTTCTTGATTAACGACGAGGGAGTCATTGTAGCAGCAAACGTTACTCCCGGCAAGCTGGCTGAAGTGTTGAAAGCGATTTAATCAGCAATTAGTATTCAAAAAAGCTGTTTTCTCCTATCTGAGAGGAGAAAACAGCTTTTTTTATGTTCTCGTGGCGCCGGAAAAGCGCATAGTTTTTCGTATATTTGTTCCCATTTACTAATAATCTTTAAAAACACAAAGAATGTACAAACAATTTGTGGCAGCCTGCACCTTGGCAGGAGCCTTATGGCTGGCTGGATGCTCCTCGTCGCCGTCGGGAACGCATCAGGTATCTATTTTGCCGAAGCCCAAAACGATCGAACAAACCGGAGGCCAGTTTACCCTTCGCGACGGCATGACCATTGGCGTAGCCGACCAGCAGTTGTTGCCCGCCGCCGACTACCTGGCCCAGTTGCTGGGCCGTTCCACCGGTTATCATTTCACCACCGCCGTATCCGATGCCGACATTACGTTGGCGGTAAGCGATGTAGCCGGCAATGAGGGCGCTTATACGCTCGACGTGACGCCGAAAGCTATTCAAATCAAAGGAAATACGTATGGGGGCGTAATTGCTGGGATCGAGTCGCTCCGGCAGTTATTGCCGGTCGATATTGAATCGGAAGAAGTAGTAAAAGGCGTGGCCTGGGACGTGCCCGCCGTACATATTGCCGATGCGCCCCGCCTGGGATGGAGAGGCATGATGCTGGATGTATCGCGCCATTTTTATACTAAAGAAGAAGTGAAAGAGGTGCTCGACATGATGGCGCTCTATAAATTGAACAAGTTCCATTGGCACCTGACCGACGACCAGGGTTGGCGTATCGAAATCAAGCAGTATCCCTTGCTTACCGAAAAAGGGGCCTGGCGTACGTTCAACAGCCACGACCGCGAATGTATGCGTCGGGCCAAGGCCGAAGATAATCCCGATTTTCAAATTCCGGAAGATAAACTGCGCATCCAGCAGGGTGATACCCTGTACGGCGGTTTTTATACACAGGAAGATATTAAGGAAATCGTAGCGTATGCCGCTCAGCGCGGGATCGATGTGATTCCGGAACTGGATATGCCGGGACATATGCTGGCGGCTGTCAGCAATTATTCCGGGGTGTCGTGCACCGACCAGACCGGTTGGGGTACGACTTTCTCGTCGCCGGTTTGTCCGGGCAAGGAAACGGCGCTGGAATTTTGCCGCAATGTGTATAGCGAAGTCATTCCTTTATTCCCGTATAAATATGTGCAT
>DBFJSK010000394.1:0-4112 GCA_048403675.1 Tannerellaceae bacterium
ATAGTAAATATGAAAGCATTTCAGAAAATATATACGAAAATTACCCAGATCACAAAAGCGACCTGCTCGCTCAAAGCGACAGGCGTAGGGTACGACGAGCTGGCTTCCGTCGACGGCAAGCTGGCCCAGGTGGTGAAGATCATCGGCGATGAAGTAACGCTCCAGGTCTTTTCCGGAACGGAAGGTATCCGTACCAATGCCGAAGTAGTCTTTATGGGCAAAGCCCCGACGCTGAAAGTGGGCGACCAGTTGGCCGGCCGTTTCTTCAATGCCTACGGCGACCCTATCGACGGCGGCCCGGTGCCGGAAGGCCGGGAAGTGGAAATCGGCGGCCCTTCGGTGAACCCAGTACGCCGCGAACAACCCTCCGAGCTGATCGCCACCGGTATTGCCGGTATCGACCTGAATAACACGCTGGTAACAGGGCAGAAGATCCCCTTCTTTGCCGATCCCGACCAGCCGTTCAACCAGGTTATGGCTATGGTAGCCCTGCGCGCCCAATCCGACAAGATTATCTTGGGCGGCATGGGTATGACCAACGACGACTACCTTTTCTTTAAGAATACGTTTAGCAACGCCGGCGCCCTCGACCGTATCGTCAGCTTCATCAATACCACCGAAGACCCGTCGGTAGAACGTATCCTGATTCCGGATATGGCCCTGGCCGCCGCAGAATATTTCGCGGTCGAGAAAAACGAAAAAGTGCTGGTGCTGCTTACCGACATGACCAACTATGCCGACGCCCTGGCCATCGTATCCAACCGTATGGATCAGATTCCTTCGAAAGACTCCATGCCCGGTTCGCTCTATTCGGACCTAGCCAAGATCTACGAAAAAGCCGTACAGTTCCCTGCCGGAGGCTCTATCACGATTATCGCCGTCACCACCCTTTCGGGGGGCGACATTACGCATGCCGTGCCTGATAATACGGGATATATTACGGAAGGACAGTTGTATCTGCGCCGCGACAGCGATGTGGGCAAAGTGATCGTCGATCCGTTCCGCAGCCTTTCGCGTTTGAAACAGTTGGTAACCGGCAAGAAAACGCGCGAAGACCATCCGCAGGTAATGAATGCCGCCGTACGTCTGTACGCCGATGCCGCCAATGCCAAGACGAAGATGGAAAACGGTTTCGACCTGACCGATTACGATACCCGCGCCTTGTCCTTCGCCAAAGATTATTCGTCGAAACTGCTTGCCATCGACGTCAATCTCGATACAACCGAGATGCTGGATGTGGCTTGGGGCTTGTTCGGCAAATACTTCAATCCGGCCGAAGTGAACATCAAACAGGCGCTGGTCGATAAATACTGGAAGAACTAATCAACCCTTATCGCGAGGGGGAGCGAGGGAAAGGCGATCCGGGGCGTATATAAAATGTCTCGGTGCTGTCCTTTCGGAGGTTACAATTCCCCTCCCCGTGGGTAAAAATACAGCTATATGGCAATAAAGTTTCAATATAATAAAACGTCGCTTCAGCAATTGGAAAAGCAACTCAAGATGCGCGAACGTTCCCTGCCTACGATCAAGAGCAAGGAAAGTGCGCTGCGTATTGAAGTAAAGCGAACCAAAGACGAAGTGCATCAATTGGAACTTCAGCTGGAAAACGAAATTCAGAGTTACGAAAACATGGTAGCCCTATGGAACGAGTTTAATCCCGAACTGATTAAAGTGGAGGATGTAACCCTTTCGACGCGGAAAATCGCCGGCGTAGTGGTACCTGTACTCGACGAAATCAAATTCGAAATCGGATACTACAGTTTATTCAATACGCCCGCCTGGTATACCGACGGCATCGAACTATTGAAGAAGCTGGCGCGTACCGGCATCGAAGCTGAGTTTTCCACGATGAAGCTGGAGTTGCTTGAACATGCCCGGAAGAAGACCACGCAAAAGGTGAATCTTTTCGAGAAGGTACAGATTCCCGGCTATAAGGATGCGATCCGGAAAGTGAAACGGTTTATGGAAGACGAAGAAAGTCTTTCCAAATCGTCGCAAAAGATCATGCGGGCCAATCAGGAAAAACGAAAAGCCAAAGAAGAAAAACAGGAGGCAGGCGTATGATAATAAAAATGAGCAAATATGCCTTTATGGTATATCATAAGGAATATGATACCTTCCTGGCTACGCTGCGCGAACTGGGGGTGGTGCATATCCGCGAAACGCAGTCGATTACCGACAACGAGAATTTGCAGGCGCTACTGGCCGAACGCAAACGGGTGAACGGCGTCCTGCGTTTCTTTAAAGGGTTGCATGCTTCCGCCAAACAGCTCGACCTGGCCCCGGCCCGCACCCTCGACAAGAAAGAAGGGCTTCACCTGCTCGATAAAATCGAAGCGCTGCAGGAAAAGAAAACGCAACTGATCGCTGCCCGGCAATCGCTGGAAAAGGACATCGCCTACATGGAAATCTGGGGCGAGTTCAGTTACCAGAATTTCAACCGGTTGAAACGCGCCGGCTATGACGTGACCTTCTTCACCTGTCCGACGGCGAAATACGATCCGGCCTGGGCGGATGAATACAATGCTTTTCTGGTGAATAATTACCAATCGGTTACCTATTTCGTGACCGTCACCAAAGAAGGTACGGAAATCGACATCGACGCCGAACGGCCTAAAATGCCGTCGCTGGGACTGGATAAGTTGCGTGCGCGCTATAACCAACGGGTAGAGGACATCAAACAGGCGGACGAAGAAATTCGCAAACGCTCCGTTGCCGATTACAAAACGCTGGAACTGTTCGACCATAACCTGGCCGACGAATTCAATTTGGCCAATATCCTGGTGCAAACCGATCGGAAGGCCGGCGATAAACTCATGCTGTTGGAAGGGTGGGTGCCTAGCGAGAAAGCGCCCGAGCTGGAAAAAGAGCTTGAAAAACAAGGTTATTTCTTTCAGGAACTGGAAATACAGGAAGGAGATAAGGTGCCTATTCAACTCAAGAATAATGCCTTTACCCGTTTGTATGAGCCTATTACGCGTATGTTCTCGCTTCCCAACTACGGCGAGCTTGATCCGACGCCTTTCTTCGCACCCTTCTTCATGCTCTTTTTCGGGCTTTGCTTCGGCGACGGGGGCTATGGGTTGCTGGTTATCATTGCTTGCGCTATCTTGAAACGCAAGGTGAATCCCGACTTCAAACCATTCCTGTCGCTTTTCCAGTACCTCGGTCTGGCCGCGTTGATCGTCGGGTCGTTTACGGGTTCTTTCTTCGGCGTTTCCCTGGCGGAGATACCGGCCTTGGAAAAAGTAAAGGATTACTTTGTGAACAGCGATAACCTGATGACCTTCTCGATTGTCATCGGTTTGGTACAGATCATATTCGGCAAAGCGGTGGCGGCTTATAAGACGAAGATCCAAAAAGGTGTCAAGCATAGTATTGCGCCTTTTGCCTGGGTATTCACCATTACGGCGCTGGCGTTGGCTTTCGGGCTTCCGATGTTGAAAATACATTTGCCCGAGGTGGTCGTGACGGTCTTTTATGTGATTGCCGGGATCGGCTTGGTGGTGGCTTTCCTCTACAATTCGCCGGGCAAGAATGTCTTCCTGAACTTCGGTACCGGGCTGTGGCATACGTATAATATGGCTTCGGGGTTGCTGGGCGATACGCTTTCGTACATCCGTTTGTTTGCCATCGGCTTGACGGGCGCGATTTTGGGTGGCGTGTTCAATACGTTGGCCATCTCGATGACGGAAGGCATGAATGTCGTACTGCGCGTGATCTGTATGTTGCTGATTCTGGTGATCGGCCACTCCATCAATTTCGCGCTTTGTACCATCAGTTCGCTGGTGCACCCGCTTCGTCTGATCTTCGTAGAGTATTATAAGAATGCCGAATTCGAAGGCGGAGGCCGGGCTTACGAACCTTATAAAAAAGCTTGATAGAGAAGGTTTTTTCTCTCGCTTCTGAAAGGAAGTCGGCGCAGGGCAGCTTCCGAAAGCATGCTTTCGGGGCAGGGTTGAACGAAAATTTCTGAGGCAAAGTTCTCCGAAACAAGTTGCCGAGAAAAATCTTCCGAAGCAAGTCTCCAAAAGCAAATCCCCCGGGAAAGAGCTTTAGACGGAAAATGAGAAAAGAAATAGGAATTAAAAAGTAAATCAGTAATAATAAAT
>DBFJSK010000395.1:0-7018 GCA_048403675.1 Tannerellaceae bacterium
TTTATAATCTTTTACTATAATGAAGAAACTTGTACTTAACCATTTCTACAGGCTCAAACATGATGTTAAGCGCACGTATATCCTTTCCACGGACAGTTCCTTATCCCGGCAGGTCAAAAACGTGGAGGCTAACTGGCAGTCGAAGATTCATCCTCTGTTCGGTATGATACTGAGCTTTTTCGCCGAACCGCAAGCGTATGAATCAATTATTCCCAGGATAGCTTCGTTTCTTGAAACCCCGAAGGAAAACATACAGCCCTTCTTAGATCTTCTGATCGACAACCCGCAAACCGTTTCCTTTTCTTATAAAGGAACAGCTAATACTTTTCCACCTCATTTAATTATTGAGGAAAAAGATTTAATTTCTGCCATTATTCCTTATGATGTAAACGAATTTATTTATAAGGAACTCGACTTCAACAGGCAAAGAGCCTTCGATTCTCCGTTGGGATTGGTATTAATGATTAACAATACATGTTCCACAGATTGTATCTATTGCTATGCCGACAAAAGAATTAAACACAATAATTTTTCAATTGACGTATTCGAGAGAATGGTAACGGAGGCTTACCGGCTGCATATTCCAAGTATTCAAATTACAGGAGGAGAATTTTTTCTTTATAAAAATTGGGAGAAAGTCTTGGAAATACTAGCTTCATATCATTATCAATTAAATTTAATTTCCAGCAAAACCCCTTTAAACAAAGAGAGCATACAAAGTGTCAAACGTCATCACATTGCTATTCAGATTTCTTTGGATTCCTTGGATGAAGAGATTCTAATTTCCATGTTGCATGTCAAACCGGGATATCTGGAAAAAATCAAACAAACCGTTTGTCTGCTTGAAGAAGAAAATGTAAAATTTCAGATTGCGACAATTATTACCCAGCACAATTGTGACATTTCTCTTTTGGAGGATTTATATGCTTTTCTTTCTCCGCTTACACATTTGCACCGTTGGGAAGTAAGAACAGCTTTTAAATCGCTTTATAGCAACAAAGCCTTTGATAATTACAAAATAGATAAAAATACGGAAACAAAAATAGGAAACTGGATTAATGAAAAAAAACGACAAACATCCATGCCTATTTTATGGTCGCCGGTAGATGCGGACAAATATTTTAAAAGTGAAAAAGGCAGTTCTTCTTTTCCGGGTTCCCGGTGTTCGGCGAACTATTCCCACATGGTGATCCTTCCGGACGGAAAGGTGACGATCTGCGAACAATTATATTGGAATCCCCGCTTTATCATAGGCGACATCTACACCCAAACAATTCGTGAAATTTGGAATTCGCCTCAAGCTGTCCGCCTGGCTTTTCCACAACAGATTAATTTCCAAGAGGCTAGTCCTTGCAAAAAGTGCAAAATTTTCGACGCATGTTTCGAAGTGCATAATAAGTGTTATACGGAAGTTCTAAAAGCTTATAACGACGAGAATTGGGATTTCCCTGATCCGCGTTGTATATATGCTCCGGTTTTCATTAATAATTTAATTTTGGAAGCGAATGTGTCGAATGAAAATCAAGGAACGATTATTATTGATTAAAAATGCAAAAAGCCATTCGATTCTCAATAAAATTACATCGACTGATTATCCCACTAAATTATAGAAAAAGTCTCACCAGCTTTTCTATGACAAGTATTACATAATTCAAATGCCGGTGATTTGTTAAAATCCAGAGAGAGAAAAAAGATTTAAAGTGTATTAAGTAAAAAAATGAATCTATTATGAAACAGAATGAAATTAAAAAATTAAGCGAGTTAGTTAACGAAAGTTTCGAACCCAGTGAAATGGTACAGATCGTAGGCGGTAATCAGGAAATGCTG
Source organism: Tannerellaceae bacterium (assembly GCA_048403675.1). Classification (GTDB taxonomy): domain Bacteria; phylum Bacteroidota; class Bacteroidia; order Bacteroidales; family Tannerellaceae; genus Parabacteroides. The sequence goes on from DBFJSK010000395.1 coordinate 1,828, forward strand.
GCCGACGGTTGTATTACCGGCGTTTGCACGCGCACTATCGAACCTATCTACTGTCAGGGTGGCGCCGTTTGCGTAAGCGGCATCGCCAAATAAGCTTGAAAAGGAAACCGTTTTAACAGGTATTTTCTCACCTGTGAGCAATACAAAAAGCATCCCTGTCTGGCGGGGATGCTTTTTTAGTTTATTTTCTCTCTGTTCACTTCCTCTCTCTTTTTTGATCTTAAACTGTTGACCGATGCCGGCGTCGGCAAGAAACCGCATATTTTAATTGTTTAATAAATTCTGCTTCCCGTATATGATGCAAAAAAGCTACCTTTGCATAAAATAGATTTCACTTTGGAAGTACAAGAATTACTTAACATATACGCCGCCCATCCCGGAGTGCATGCACTCGATACGTTGATTCAGGAAGAAACGTCCCGCACTATTTTTTTGAAAGGGCTTAACGGTTCGGGAGCCGCTCTGACGATTGCTTCTCTTTTTTCCGGTACAGAGGGAAAACGGGAAAGCTATGTTTGTGTGTTGAATGATTTGGAAGAAGCCGGGTATTTCTTCCACGATCTGGTGCAACTCACCGGAAGCAACGCCGTTTATTTCTTTCCTTCGGCGTACCGCCGGGCCATCAAATACGGGCATGCCGATCCGCCGAATGAAATTTTGCGTACCGAAGTGCTCAGCCGCTTGCAAGACGACCGATCGCCGTTTATCATCGTAACCTATCCCGATGCTCTGGCCGAGAAAGTAGTCAACCGCGAGATACTGAAAGAGAATACGCTCAAGATAAGCGTGGGCGAAAAGCTCGACAATATGTTCGTCTCCGACGTACTCGACACCTATGGATTCGAACAGGTAGACTATGTGTACGAGCCGGGGCAGTACGCGCTGCGCGGAAGTATTCTCGACGTTTTTTCCTTTTCGTACGAATTTCCTTACCGCATCGACTTTTTCGGCAACGAGGTGGAAACCATCCGATCGTTTGATGTGGAAACGCAACTTTCGAAAGAAAAACTCGAAAGCATTCATATCGTACCGGAAATGAAACAAGAGGAGGGCAACAGCACTTCCTTGCTGGGTTCGCTCCCCGCTGATACGCTGCTTGCGTTTCGCGACTTGGCTTGGTGTAAAGAGCGCATCGACAGTATCTACCACGACGAGCCGGTCACCGGCGATGAAGATTCGTTTGCCGATGCCCAGGCGATGCGGAGCAAACTGGTAACGGGAGACGAGTTTTTGAAAGAAGCGCTCGATTTCCGCCGGCTCTATATCGGCAACAAACCGACTGGAACGGCAGATGCCACGATCAACTTCACGACGGAACCCCAACCTATTTATCATAAGAATTTCGATCTGGTAAGCGAATCGTTTCACAACTACCTACAGCGGGGCTTTACCCTGTATATCTTGAGCGACGTAGAGAAACAAACGGCCCGTATCCGGACTATTTTCGAAGACCGGGGCGACGTGATTCCTTTTACGCCCGTCAATAAAACGATTCACGCGGGATTTGCGGATGAGACGTTACGCATTTGCTTGTTTACCGATCATCAATTGTTCGATCGCTTTCATAAGTTCAACCTGAAAAGCGAAAAGGCCCGGAGCGGAAAAATAAGTCTGACGCTTAAAGAACTGAACCAGTTTACCACAGGCGATTATATTGTGCATATCGATCATGGCGTGGGGCAGTTCGGCGGTCTGGTGCGTACCGAGGTAAACGGGAAGATGCAGGAAGCGATCAAACTGATTTACCAAAATAACGATATTATTTTCGTCAGTATCCATGCGCTTCACAAGCTGTCCAAATACAAAGGAAAAGACAGCGGCGAACCGCCCCGGCTCAGTAAACTCGGTACGGGAGCGTGGGAGAAGATGAAGGAACGCACCAAGAAAAAGGTAAAGGATATTGCCCGCGACCTGATCTTGCTTTATTCGAAGCGAAAACAGGAGAAAGGGTATGCGTATAGTCCCGACAGCTTTATGCAACACGAGCTGGAGGCCAGCTTTATTTATGAAGATACCCCCGACCAGATGAAAGCAACCAACCAGGTAAAGGAAGATATGGAGAACCCGCGCCCGATGGATCGGCTGATTTGCGGCGACGTGGGATTCGGGAAAACGGAGGTGGCAATACGGGCGGCTTTCAAGGCGGTAGCCGACAATAAGCAGGTGGCCGTGTTAGTGCCCACTACGGTGCTGGCTTTCCAGCATTTCCAGACCTTCTCGGAACGTTTGAAAGATTTTCCCTGTCGGATCGATTATATCAGTCGGGCGCGTACCAGCGCCCAGATCAAGGCCATCCTCAAGGATACGGCCGAAGGGAAAGTAGATATTTTGGTCGGTACGCATCGAATCGTAAGCAAAGATGTGCGGTTTAAAGATCTCGGGCTGCTCATTATCGACGAAGAACAGAAATTCGGCGTTTCGGTAAAAGAAAAGCTGCGCCAGCTCAAAACGAATGTCGATACGCTGACCATGACGGCTACCCCTATTCCGCGTACCTTGCAGTTCTCGCTGATGGGTGCGCGCGACCTGAGCAGCATCACCACGCCCCCGCCCAACCGGTATCCGGTACAGACGGAAGTGGAACGTTTCAATCCGGATATTATCCGCGAGGCGATCAATTTCGAGATGAGCCGGAACGGACAGGTGTTTTTCATCAATAACCGGATTCAGAATATTTATGAAATCGAAGCGTTGGTGCGCCGCGAAGTGCCGGATGCACGCATCGCCGTAGGCCACGGGCAGATGGAACCGGACAAACTGGAGAAGATTATCCTCGACTTTGTGAATTACGAATACGATGTATTGATCGCCACCAGTATCGTGGAAAGCGGAATCGACGTACCCAATGCGAATACGATCATTATCAATAATGCGCAGCAATTCGGGTTGTCGGATCTGCATCAGCTTCGCGGGCGGGTGGGCCGAAGCAACCGCAAAGCGTTCTGTTACCTGCTATCGCCGCCACTGAGTACGCTCAGCCAGGAAGCGCGCCGCCGGTTGCAAGCAATCGAGAATTTCTCCGAGCTGGGTAGCGGCATCCATATCGCCATGCAGGATCTCGACATTCGCGGAGCCGGCAATATGCTGGGAGCCGAACAAAGCGGTTTTATCGCCGATCTGGGATACGAAACCTATCAGAAGATTCTGGAAGAGGCCGTCGATGAATTGAAAAGCGAGGAGTTTGCCGATTTGTATACCGACGCCGAGGAAGGCAAACGCGACAGCGGAAGTACCTATGTGCGGGAAACCTTTATCGAAAGCGATCTGGAACTGCTTTTCCCGCCTACCTATATTCCCAACGACTCCGAACGGATTTCGCTGTACCGCGAACTCGATAATATGGAAGAAGAGCGCGATATTCTGGCCTTTACCGAACGGCTCAAAGACCGCTTCGGGAAAGTACCTAAAGAAGGGAAAGAACTGATACGGATTGTCCGGTTGCGTCGGATGGCCAAAATGCTGGGAATGGAAAAAATCGTCCTGAAAAAGGGGCAGATGAGCCTTTTCCTGGTTTCCAACTCCGACAGCCCTTATTATCAAAGTGAAGCTTTCGACAAATTGCTCGGTTTCATTCAGAAGCATCCGCGCGAATGCAATCTCCGCGATCAAAACGGCAAACGCAGCATCCTGATTAAAAACGTACCGACCGTGGAAACGGCTTGTCAGTTATTGCAAGAGATCGGTTAACCCCCAACAGATATGAAAAAAACAATTATTGACCTTTTTGAAAACGCCGCAAACCGCTACCCCGACAACCCCTTCCTTTGGGAAAAAACCGGGACTGTTTTTGAACCGACTTCCTACCGGGAAGTGCGCGAGGAAGTTTATACCCTGGGAGCCGGCTTGGTTGCGCTGGGTGTAGGCAAAGGCGAACATATCGCCCTGCTGAGCGAAGGCCGGAATGCCTGGATTGTAGCCGAACTGGCCCTGTTTTATGCGGGCGCCGTCAATGTGCCCCTCTCCGTCAAACTGGAAGAGGCCAGCGACCTCGTCTTCCGGATGCGGCACGCAGAAGTAAGCTATGTATTCGTTTCGGGCCAGCAGCTCAAAAAAATACGAGCTATCCGCGACCAGTTGCCCGCTTTGAAAAAAATCATCGTTTTCGATGCCCAACCGGCTTATGAAGAAAAGGAAATCGCCCTGTCGGCAGTCGTAGCCGCCGGCAAACAATGGCTCGCTGCCCATCCGATCGACGCATTCCGATCGATCGGCCGTTCGCTCGCCAACGACGATTACGCAACCATCACCTATACTTCCGGTACGACAGCCGATCCGAAAGGCGTTATCCTCACCCACCGGAACTACACGGCCAATGTCGAACAGTCGCTTTCCTGCATTGACATCGACCACACCTGGCGCACGCTGGTGATCCTGCCGCTCGACCATTGTTTCGCCCATGTGGTAGGGTTCTATATTTTTATGTCGAAAGGGGCTTCGGTAGCCACCGTGCAAGTAGGGCGCACAGGAATGGAGACGTTGAAAAATATCCCGGTCAACATCAAAGAATTCAAGCCCCATCTTATACTGAGCGTTCCTGCGCTGGCGAAAAACTTCAAAAAAAACATCGAGCAGGGCGTTCGCAGACAAGGAAAGGCCGCGTGGCGCCTGTTCCACATCGCTCTCCATACGGCCTATCTTTATAACGGAAACGGCTCCGATGAGCGAGGACGCGGGTGGCGATGCTACCTCAAACCGCTCGTAGCACTCTACGACCGCGTGCTATTGCGCAAAATACGAGCCGGCTTCGGAGGGCAGCTTAAATTCTTTATCGGGGGCGGCGCGTTGTTGGATAAAGACCTACAGAAATTCTTTTATGCCATCGGATTGCCGATGTACCAGGGGTACGGGCTGAGCGAAGCTACTCCGGTTATTTCCACCAACGGCCCGCACCGTCATGCCTTCGGCAGCAGCGGGGTTTTAGTCCGTCCGCTGGATCTGAAAATCTGCGATGCCGAAGGAAACGAATTGCCACATGGTAAAAAAGGAGAAATCGTAATCCGAGGGGAAAACGTGATGGCCGGGTATTGGAAAAATCCGGTATCGACGGCCGAGACGGTGCGCAACGGTTGGCTGCATACCGGTGATATGGGTTACCTCGGCCCCGACCGGCTTCTGTACGTACTGGGACGGTTCAAAAGCCTCCTGATCGGCAGCGACGGCGAGAAATACAGCCCTGAAGGTATTGAAGAGG
>DBFJSK010000396.1:0-6599 GCA_048403675.1 Tannerellaceae bacterium
TCGCTATGCACAATGCCTGTGCCGGCGCTCATCACCTGCACATCGCCCCGGGTAATCACTTCGCTGTTTTTTATACTGTCGCCGTGGCGCAGGTAGCCGCGAAGCGGAATGGAAACGACCTCCATGTTTTTATGCGGGTGCATATCGAAACCTTCGCCCGGCGCCACCGTGTCGTCGTTCAACACCCGGAGCATACCGAAATGCATGCGTTTGGGATTATAATAATTGGCGAAACTAAACGTGTGAAACGTTTTGAGCCAGCCATGGTTCGCATAACCGCGGGTATTGGCCTTATCAACTACTAATTTCATAGACGGGGGTATTTAATTATTTGTTTATAGAACAGGCAAAGGGCGTCTAAAGTTTCACCCGGCAAAACCACAGAATATTTCGCCTCCGACAGACTGGATATGTAAACGAAAATCACTACTTTTGCACATTCAAAAATTTATCCAGAAAACAACGAATCTTATGGCAATCTACTTAGACGACGTATCGAGGACATTTGGCGAATACCTGCTCATTCCCGGACTAACCACCAAGGCTTGTATCCCGACCAACGTTTCTTTGAAAACTCCCCTGGTAAAACACCGCGCCGGCGAAAAACCGGCCATCCAATTGAATATTCCGTTCGTATCGGCCATCATGCAATCGGTTTCGGGCCCCCGGTTGGCCATCGAGTTGGCTCGCAACGGCGGCTTGTCCTTTATTTTCGGTTCGCAACCCATCGCCAGTCAGGCCGAGATGGTGCGCAAGGTAAAGAAATTCAAAGCCGGATTTGTCATCAGCGATTCGAACCTGACGCCCGAACATACCCTGGCCGACGTGGTCGAGCTGGTTCGGAAAACCGAACACTCCACCATCGGCATCACCGACGACGGCACGCCTAACGGCAAGCTGCTCGGCATGGTGACCAGCCGCGACTACCGGGCCGAGAAAGACGCCCCGACTACCAAAGTAGCCGATTTCATGACGCCTTTCTCCAAGCTCATCGTCGGTCAACTGGGCATGACGCTTTCGGAAGCGAACCAGATTATCTGGGAACATAAGCTCAATACGCTGCCGATTATCGACAAAGACCAGAAACTGCAATATTTCGTTTTCCGCAAGGATTACGACAGCCATAAAGACAATCCCAACGAACTCTCGGGCGCCGATAAGAAGCTGCTGGTAGGCGCCGGCATCAATACCCGCGACTATAAGGAACGGGTTCCGGCCTTGGTAGAAGCCGGGGTAGACGTATTGTGTATCGATTCGTCGGACGGCTATTCGGAATGGCAACAGGAAACCCTGCAATGGATCAAGGCCACGTACGGCGATAAGGTACCGGTAGGAGCCGGCAACGTGGTGGATGCCGAAGGCTTCAATTATCTGGTAGAAGCCGGCGCCGACTTTATCAAAGTAGGTATCGGAGGCGGTTCCATCTGCATCACCCGCGAACAGAAAGGAATCGGCCGCGGCCAGGCGACAGCCCTGATCGACGTAGCCAAAGCCCGCGACGAATACTTCCAAAAACACGGCGTGTACATTCCCATTTGCAGCGACGGCGGCCTGGTTCACGACTACCATATGGTACTGGCCCTGGCCATGGGCGCCGACTTCCTGATGATGGGACGTTATTTCGCCCGCTTCGACGAATCGCCGACGAAGACGCTGAAAATCGGAAATAACTTCGTAAAGGAATATTGGGGCGAAGGTTCCAACCGGGCCAAGAACTGGCAACGCTACGACATGGGCGGCAGCGAATCCCTGAAATTTGAAGAAGGAGTGGACAGCTACGTACCCTATGCCGGCAAAATGAAAGACAACCTCCACATGACGCTGGGCAAGATCAAAGCGACGATGTGTAGTTGCGGTTCGGTAACGATCGAAGAGTTGCAACGCCAAGCCAAGATCACGCTCGTTTCCTCCACCAGTATCGTAGAAGGCGGCGCGCACGATGTGATCCTGAAAGAGCAGAGCTAATTCGTCGCGTAACCCGCCCGAAAAAGAAACGCAGGGGCCTCGTCGGGCAAGGCGAAGCCCGGAGATAAAAAAAACAAGGATAATCAATTGAACAGGCCGAAGCCCGGACAATTATTATCCTTGTTGCGTATATCCAGGGTGCCCCGCTTTCCACGTTGGTCACGGTTCCTTTTTCAGGAGCTATCTCCCACAAACCGGGCGCCCCCCTCCTCTCCGGAAACCTGTCAGATCCGACCGTTCGAACCCCGCGCGGGGAGATCCGGCAAAAACAAACCGGCCGGTTCCGGATAGCAAACAGCGTTCTTTCATCCCGATTTCGCATTTGTATTTAATTTATTGATAAGACCATGAAAAAGACCCTTTCTTTCTGCATCCTATGCCTTTGGTGCGCAGGCTGGCTACACGCGGCCGAACCCACCCAGATCCGTATCTCCACCGCCGGGATCGATCTCATCCTGCAAACGGCTCCTAACGGACGCCTCTATCAATCCTATTTCGGCAAGCGCCTGCTGCATGAAGCCGACTTGAACCACCTCTCGTACGCCATCCATGCCGGTTCCGACGGCAGCGTATCCACCCGGGGGTGGGAAGTCTATCCCGCATCCGGCGCCGAAGACTATTTCGAACCGGCTTTCGCCATTCGCCACACAGACGGCAACCTCAGCGGCATCTTCACCTATGTTTCTCACGAAACCCGCGCCCTCGACGCAAATGCCACCGAAACCCTTATCCGGCTCGAAGACAAGGTATACCCGGTAAACCTCACGTTGCACTATACGACTTATAGCCGGGAAAATGTCATTAAGGCCTGGACGGAAATCAGCCACCGGGAAAAAAAGCCGGTGACGATCAGCCAGTACGCCTCAAGTATGCTTTATTTCGAAAGCCCGCGCTATGTGCTCGCCGAGTTCAGCGGCGACTGGGCCAAAGAGGCACAAAGAAGTATCCAGGAACTGCAATTCGGTAAAAAGATGATCGACACGAAGCTGGGCACGCGGGCCGCTATGCACGCCTATCCCTTCTTTGAACTCGGCCTGGGCGGCGAACCGCGCGAAAACGAAGGCCATGTATTGATGGGTACGATCGGTTGGACGGGCAATTTCCGGTTCACGTTCGAAGTAGACAACGCAGGCAATCTCCGCGTGATTTCCGGCATCAACCCGTATGCTTCGGCCTATGAACTCAAACCGGGTGAAATCTTCTCCACCCCCGAATTTATCTTTACCCTCAGCGACGAGGGAACGGGAAAAGGCAGCCGCAGCCTGCACGACTGGGCCCGCAATTACGGATTGAAGGACGGGCATGGCGACCGGCTCACCCTGCTGAACAATTGGGAAAACACCGGCTTCAACTTTGACGAAGCCAAACTGGAAGAATTGATGAAAGAAACCAAGCACCTGGGGGTAGATCTGTTTTTACTCGACGACGGCTGGTTCGGCAATAAATACCCGCGCAAAGACGACAAGGCCGGCCTGGGCGACTGGGAAGTAACGCACGGCAAACTGCCGAACGGGGTGCCCCACCTGGTACAAAAGGCGAAAGAGGCCGGCGTAAAATTCGGGATCTGGATCGAACCGGAAATGGTTAATCCGAAAAGCGAACTGATCGAGCGACACCCCGCCTGGGCCATCCGGCTGCCGAACCGCGAAACATACTATTATCGCAATCAACTGGTGTTGGACATGAGCAATCCGGACGTGCAAGATTACGTTTTCGGGGTGGTGGATAACCTAATGACGGAGAATCCCGACCTGGCCTTTTTCAAGTGGGATTGCAACAGCCCGATCACCAATATCTATTCGCCCTACCTGAAAGAGAAACAAGCGCAACTGTATATCGACCATGTACGGGGCATCTACCGCGTTTTAGACCGGATAAAAGAGAAATACCCCGCCGTGCCGATGATGCTTTGTTCCGGAGGAGGAGCCCGCTGCGATTACGAAGCCTTGAAATACTTCACCGAATTTTGGTGCAGCGACAATACCGATCCGGTGGAACGATTGTATATCCAATGGGGATTCTCGCAGTTTTTCCCGGCCAAAGCGATGTGCGCCCATGTGACGAGCTGGAACAAAAACACGTCGATCAAGTTCCGCACCGAGGTGGCGATGATGTGCAAACTCGGGTTCGATCTGGGCTTGAAAGAACTCAAACCCGAAGAGCTTGCCTTTTGCCAGACAGCGGTGGCGAATTACAAACGGTTGAAACCGATCCTCTTCGAAGGCGATTTATACCGGCTGGTATCGCCCTACGAAAGCAACCACACCTCGGCGATGTACGTAAGCAAAGACAAGCGCAGCGCGGTGTTGTACGCCTATGATATTCATCCGCGGTTCGGGGAAAAGCTCTTCCCGGCCAAACTACAGGGCCTCGATCCGTCCCGGTTCTACCGGGTAGAAGAGATTAACCGGATGCCGGGCGCCCCCTCGTCGTTCGCCGCCCAGGGAAAAGTCTTTTCCGGAGACTACCTGATGAAAGCGGGGCTACCCGTCTTCACCGGCGCTCAAACACATAGCCGGGTGATCGAGATCACGGAGACAACGGCTCCTTAACGCGCTACCCGGATTTCACGGGTAAATCGGCGGGGATTCCCCTCCCCGTCGATGCCTTCGGCCACGATCAGGTATACGCCTTCTTTATCGGGTACGCGCACGGTACAGGGTAAAGAAGGGGGCGGCAGAGCCAGGGGGGAAAGGCCTTCGGGCATGTAATGAATCCCTTTCGATACAAACTCCGTTTCTTTCCATCCCCTGGTCTTTATCAAAAGCGCCCCATTCATCGCCACAGAAGTATAGGCTAACGCCTTGGCGGGCGTTAACCGTTCGATCGAACGGATTACCTGCGGGGGATATAAGGTGATCACCTGATGGGTATCGGTCAGAACGCCGTCGAGGATAATCGGCATTTCGCCCGGTTGGTAATCGTGCGGGTCTTCGCTTCCTCTCATCACGGAAACGCCTCGCGTGGAAAAAATACCGTACCGGAAGTTCATCGGATCATCCGAAGTATCACTCGGATCTAACGATACCTTTTTCACTTTAAATCCCACCATGCGCTCCAACAAAGGAATAATATCCGGATAAGCAAATTGGTCGATCTGCTCCTCAGTGATTTTAAAAGGTTCGAAAATACGATTCAATTTGGTTTCCGCTTTATGGACACGGGCCGATACTTCGATTTCGGGAAGATGATAATTTTTCCGGTTGTCTTTATCATAGGAATAGGTAATCTCTCCATAAGTCCGTACATCCAAGTGCGCATCTCCTCTTTTTTTACGAACATAGAAATATTTGAGTGGATTCATTACTTCCGGATAAATATTGTTATCCGGAATCACTTTAAAATTATACGATTTTCCTTTTTGATTGTAAGCTTGCATAAAAAATGAATGTCCCTCTAAAAAATCATCGACTGCCATCTGAAAACGGCTATTCGTTAGGATTTCAGCTGTATAAGTAAATCCATTATCAGGATCAAGTGCTACAACTAACCCACCCTTTTTTAATCGATTTCCCCATTCGCTTTCCACACGTCCGCAAAGAGCCATAACCATTTCAGGTTGATAAGGTAAAAAGAGCTCATTTTGCCATAAATCATATAAAACATATCGTTTCCATTTTTTACAAATCAGCAATTTATCAACTGCTTGCAAATCCAAGCTATTATCAGCTAAAATAATTCCTGTCATATAAGATAAAGGGCATTCTAATTCAGAAGACAATTCTAAATAAGACATTATTGTTTCTGTATTGTTTTTTTTCCTAGATGCAGTCACATCCACACCAAACTCTCTAGAATGATTACCAGAAAAATTTCCTTCTGCTTGTTCTTTTTTCACCCATACCAAATAACGAGCCAACGAATCACTCGGAGAAAAAGTAATTTTAGCCATCTCTCCCGGGCTATATACTGTACGATCCATTTCCAATATAGGTGGTAATGGTAATTTGCCTCCTTCGGAAAAAATTAATCGTTCAGCAATTACAGAGCCAGACGCATTCAACAAAATACCTGCATATAGTCCCGATGGATAAGCTGATATATCTATAATTCCAGAGGAATGTTGCTGTGACAAGGTATCTTGAAAAAAAAAGGCTCCCCTATAAAATAAAGCAAATGGACATTTTCCTTTCCAATTAGGTGAAGCTACTAGCGTATAACGCAATTTGTTCCGATTAATCGTTAATTGAAGCGAAGGTATTGTATCAGCATCTGGGAGTGGATAAAATACAGTACTCCCATCAATTGGATTTCTTATAAACAAAGAATAAACGGCCCCATCCTCTGGCATAAAACGAATCACTCCGCATCCATCAACACCCGTAGTTACTTCATTTAAAAGAATAGAATCCTTTCTTTCTCTACGTTTGTCTGAAACGCGTAATTTACCTAATACCCTTAAAGGATTACCATTCACATCTTTCACTTCAAAAACAACCTGTTGGAGACAACCACTCACTAATCTCCCCCCTTCTGGATAAAAACGGACGGAATGAATTTCATTTGTAGATGGAAATTCTGGTAAGACCAACGGTTGGCCAATTCCCACGGCACGTATCGGATAAGTCCAAGGAGGCACGTTTTGCATTAAACGAGTATAGGCTCGGACATAGTAAATACCAGGAGCCTGAAAC
>DBFJSK010000397.1:0-3219 GCA_048403675.1 Tannerellaceae bacterium
ATCGGTTTCTTTCCATTGTCCCTCTTCAAAATACTTTCCGCGTTGCGTGATTTCGCGGATATTGATTTCGGGATTGAAATTGGTGGCGAAAGCCTTATGATGATCGCCGGCGTTGCAGTCCACAATGTCGAGATACTGAATTTCATCGAAATGATGCTTGGCGGCATACGCCGTATAAACACCCGTAACCCCCGGATCGAACCCTGAGCCGAGAATAGCCGTCAGACCGGCTTTTTCGAAACGGTCTTTATAGGCCCATTGCCAGCTATACTGGTATTTGGCTTCGTCGATGGGTTCGTAATTGGCGGTATCGAGGTAGCTGACGCCATAGGCCAGGCAAGCGTCCATGATCGACAAATCCTGGTAAGGGAGCGCCAGGTTCACCACCAGATCGGGCTGGAAATCGTTGAACAGAGCGACCAGTTCGTCCACCTTGTCGGCGTCTACCTGTGCGGTGCGAATAGAAACGTTGTTGATTTCCGACGCGATTTTATCGCATTTGCTTTGGGTGCGGCTGGCTACCATGATGTCGGTAAAGACGTCGGCATTCATTGACATCTTCTTAACGGCCACGGTACTTACACCTCCGGCGCCGATTACTAATACTCTTCCCATTGATAAATCGTTTTTTGCTTGTTAATACCAGTTTTCAGGGTTTGTTACCGGAGTACAAAGATAGTTTTTTTCCCGGGTAATTTACTTATCCGGCTCATAAAAACGGTTAGCGGTTTTAACAAAAGATAGGAATGCGGGGGCGGGGGAAAGAGGTTGGTGGTTAAGTTGTTGTGGGGTAGTTAAATATAGCCGCAGAAATGGGGCGGGCTTCCCCGTCGTGGCATGGCCGGAAGAAAAATCTTCCTGCCGCCCGTACGGTTTTCTCTCTTCGGCCGCCGTTCGGCTGTTAGCGATCCGCTAAAAACGTATTTATTTCTTTCAGAAGTTGTCGGAGAGGAAGCGGCAATTCCGCCGGATTTTTGTAAAGGATGAATTTTTCTTTTCCGTCCGTTTGGAAATAAACCTGATACAAAATATCGGAAGAAGCCGAAAGACCGGCTTGTCGTTTTTCATAACCGTAGGTGTCGGCTAACGCGAAAAGATTGCACGCCTTTAGCTGGCGCCGGTACACTTCGAATTCCGAAGCCGATAAACGGCCTTCGTTCAGAACCGGCCGCTGTTTGCGTTCGAAATTATCCATGTAATAATTATATTTCTCGATCCGGAACGTACTGTCGCTGCGTAAGGTTACAACCAGTTTATAATGGCCGATACATTCGGCCGTATAGCAAAAGGTAAAGTCATTCCACTCGTTGCGGCAAGCGCTACAGAGCACGATCATTAAAAGGAGCGTTGCCGCCCGCTTCGTTTTTGTTTTCATAAATCAGGTAAAATAAATCGAAAAAATTAACTTCTTGCCTAAACCGGGCGGGGAAGAAGAAGCGCATGAACCGCCCCGCTCTTCCCCCTTCCCCGCTTATTGTTATTTCCACGGATCGGGCTGTACCAGATAAGGCTGTCCGTTTTCATCGTTCCCCATTGTCAATACCTGATTGTCAGGCACAGGCAACATCGTTTTGGCCGGCGGCAAAACCGAGGCGGCTGCAAATTTGGGAATGTAATTTTTCTCATACTCGATATAAGCTTTCAGTTCGGCCGACATCATGTCGCCTCCCCACCGTACCAGGTCGAACCAACGTTCGCCCTCCATGGCCAGTTCGAGTTTACGCTCCATCCGGATCGCCCGGATGCACACCTGCCGGTCGCTGAAAGCCGGATGAGAAGCCGGATATAAACCGATTCTATAAGGCGCGGCCAGCGTTCCGTCAGCCAAGGTAACCTTATTCACATCCAGAGCCGCCCGGGCGCGCACCTTATTGACCTCGGCCATCGCTTCCGCCAGTTGCCCGGCATCCGCCAAACACTCGGCATACAATAAAATAAGATCCCGCAAACTCAGGTATTGCAAATTCATGCACGAGCCCGGCGCCCAGCCATCGTACAACGCTTTCATGCCCGCATCCTGCTCGGCTTTGCTCAATACATGTTTTTTCGGCAGGAAAATGCCCCCGTTTACCGGGTTGCGTACCCAATCGTCTTTCGGCAATCCCCAATCCTTATACGGAATCCCGAAGCGCCCTACCGCGAAGTCCAGGCGCGGATCGACGGCCATCGACGGATCGTTTACCCCTACCGGTTCGCCCTCTCCGCCGCGATGGGCTACGGAAGGTTTTTGGCGGTATTCCCCGTTCAGATAAGGCAATCCGTTTTCATCCACCTGAAAAGAATTCACCAATTCATAAGAAGGCTGATAAAAACCGCAGCAACCGCCCGGCCCGGAATTATGCGGGTAGTTCAAACAAAAGGCGGCATTCCCCATGTCCTGGGCCGCATTCGAATATTGCACGGCAAAAACCGATTCTTTCCCATTCTCGGTCAGGGCGTTGAAATTAGCATCCAGATCGTCTTCCAACCCATACGCCTGGCCTTTGCTGGTTACCCCTTTTTCCAATACTTCTTGCAGAATGGGCTTGGCCGCAGCCATTTCCTTCTGATGCATCAGAATCTTTGCTTTCAGCGCCTTAGCCGCCCACACGTTCGCCCGGCCCGCTTCTCCTTGTACCTCGGGCAAATGGGCGATAGCCTCGTCGATGTCGGCCAGTATATGCGGACGTATATCTTGGTCGTTAGGCACTTTCGGATCGTTTTCTTCAAAACTTTCGTCTATCCAGGGAATATACGGGCCGAATACACGCGTGCCTTCGAAATAAACCAAGGCCCGGATAAATTTCAGTTCGCCCAACCGGCTTTTGTAGTCGGCCTCCGGCATCACGCTTTGCGCGCCGGCCAGGGCTTGCAAAGCCAGGTTGACGCGTTTGGAAACCGAATAAACCCATACCCATTTTTGTTCGATATAGCCGTTGGTAGCCATCGTATTGTACAACTCGATTTCGTTCACGACCGACTGGTCGCCCGGATCGGAGCCTTTATTGGCATCCCCTCCGTAAATGCCTCCCCATACCCAATTGAAGGGAGAAGCCTGGTAAGGGTCGTAATCGTCCACCCGCGCCGCCAACCCGGCATAGGCGTTGACCGTCAGCAATTCAACCCCGGTCACACTGGCCATATCCTCGGGCTTGAGGGCGCCTTGCGGATCTTTACCCAGAAAATCGTCGCCGCACGAAACCAAGGATAGGGAAGCGATGCTGAATGCGGCTAAACTTA
>DBFJSK010000398.1:0-2773 GCA_048403675.1 Tannerellaceae bacterium
TTCTTTCAGCCAATACAGACTTTTCATCTTCTTTCGTTCTTTCCTACTGCCCGACACAAGTCTCAAGCTTCCGCTTCCTCCCCGTCCGTTTCTTTGGGGGCTTTCTTCACGAAGAAGGCGCTCAGTTCGTAGAGGCCGTAGAGCGGGAAGAAGACGATGCTCAGGGTAAAGGGGTCGCTACTGGGCGTGATGAACGCGGCGGCCACTAATAGGCCGACAATGGCGTGACGGCGGTATTTGTGGAAAAACGAGCGGTTCAACAAACCGACTTGCGACAGTAGCCACGATACGAGGGGCATCTCGAAAACGATTCCCATCACGAAGATGAGCATCAGGAAGTTGTCCATATACGAATCCAGCGATACCTGTTCGGTGATGGCGGCGCTCAGTTCGTAGGTGGCCAGGAAACGGAGGGTCATGGGGAAGACCAGGAAGTATCCTACGGCACAGCCTATGAAGAACATGATGGTGCCGAAGAGGAAGACCCAACGTACGTTCTTTTTTTCGTTTTCGTAGAGGGCGGGGCTGACGAATTTCCAGATCTCGTACATTAGGTACGGGAAGGTAAGCAGCAGGGCCAGCCAGAAGGAACTCGTCATGTGGGTGAAGAATTGCGAGGCCAGCTTGATGTTGACGATGTTGACGTGGAAATTGTCGTTACAAAAGTCCGGTAGAAAGGAAAAATGAGAACTTATTTTACACATTTCCCGGTAGACGATGAAGTCGGAGCTGCAGGGGGCCATCACTACATGGTCGAACAGCCACGGCATCACCGAAAAGCCGGCGATTGCAAAGATAAAAAGCGCTAAGATCGATCGAAATAAGGTCCAACGAAGTTCTTCCAGGTGATCCCAGAATGACATTTCATCTTGTTGCATCTTCCTTTATTTCTTTTCCGTATCGTTCGTATCGTCGAGTTTGATGTCGTCTTCCAGGCCTTTCACGCCGTCTTTGAAATTCTTCACGCCTTTTCCGATTCCTTTCATCAGTTCGGGGATCTTTTTACCGCCGAACAGCAGTAGTACGACAATGGCGATAATGACGATTTCGCCGGTTCCTAAGTTTCCTAAAAATAATAATTGGTTCATGATATTTTATAAATTAGATGTTAATAGCCTTCTTTTTTAGCGAAGGGCGAAGTGTACGCCGACGCCGCAGGATAGCTACCTTCCCTCCCCCTACGGTCGCCATGCTTCAAACACAACTTTTCCTCGCTTTCATACGGCGTAAGACAGGCGCCCCCCTCACCTTCCCCAAGGTTTACTTGCGGGATACCTGCGGGTCGCTCCGCTTTCGCTTCTGAGAAGCAAAGATAGTGCAAACCCTGTGCAGAAGCAAGCTGAATCCGGTTCCGCCCTGGTGACGCCTATCTTCACTTAATCGAAGCAAAGATAGTATTTGTAGTGGATAGTATCCTAATTATTCCAAATTTATTACCTTTGTAGCGTCTTAAAAAAGTAAAATTAGAAAACGATTAGAATGATGAAAGCGTACGTATTCCCCGGACAAGGGGCACAGTTTGTCGGCATGGGAAAAGATTTGTATGAAACGAATCCGCTGGCTAAGGAGTTGTTCGAGAAAGCAAACGAGATTTTAGGATTCCGCATTACGGATTTGATGTTTGCCGGTACGGATGAAGATTTGCGCCAGACGAAAGTGACTCAACCGGCTATTTTCCTGCATTCGGTTATTCTGGCTAAAACGCTGGGCGACGAATTTCGTCCGGATATGACGGCCGGCCACTCGCTGGGCGAATTTTCGGCTTTGGTGGCAGCAGGCGCGCTGTCGTTCGAAGATGGTTTGAAGCTGGTGGCTAAACGGGCGGAAGCGATGCAGAAGGCCTGCGAGGCTACTCCTTCTACGATGGCGGCCGTTTTGGCGTTGCCGGATGCTACGGTGGAAGAGATTTGCAAGGGTATCGAAGGGGAAGTGGTGGTATGCGCTAATTATAATTGCCCGGGGCAGTTGGTAATCTCCGGCTCGGTGCCGGGTATCGACAAGGCTTGCGAAAAACTGCTGGCCGCCGGGGCTAAACGAGCTTTGAAGCTGAAGGTGGGAGGTGCTTTCCACTCGCCGCTGATGGAACCGGCTCGTACGGAACTGGCTGCGGCTATCGAAGCAACGTCGTTCAGCCGGCCGGTATGCCCGGTATATCAGAATGTGGACGCGATGCCGGAAACGGAGCCGACTAAGATTCAGCAGAATCTGATCGCACAGCTTACTTCGCCCGTGCGGTGGACGCAGACGGTACAAAACATGATTGCCGACGGAGCGGATCATTTCATAGAACTGGGCCCGGGGGCTGTGTTGCAGGGTTTGGTGAAAAAGATCAATAAAGAAGTAGCGACGGAAGGGAAGCAATAGATCGAAAAAAGGAATAGATGGAAAATCCGACCTGTTTTCCATCTGATTGAAAGCACAGGGGGAGGGATAATTCAGCATCTCTCCCCTATTTTTTTGCGCCCCGACTTTCTTCGGATCTGATTCTTGAAAAGAGGATTTGCCTGAGGAAGGGCCGCGTTGCGGGCTGATGATCATCCTTCCGTCCGGATTCAAAAGGTATTACAGCAAGAACCGGCTCTTCAGGACGAGTCCCGGCGTAAGCGAGGAACGCCCGTCCCGGGGGGAGGCGATCGAGGGCGCCTATCAGGTTGCCGATCAGGTTACGGATCTGGTTGCCGATCAGGTTGCGGATCTGGTTGCCGATCAGGTTACGGATCTGGTTGCCGATCAGGTTGCGGACGAAAGAAAAGGAAAGGGAAACGGAAAAGAG
>DBFJSK010000399.1:0-5296 GCA_048403675.1 Tannerellaceae bacterium
ACATATCGAGGTTTTTCCGAATTTCCTCTGATTACCGATCAAAGGCCTGAATACGGAGCGTTATATCGCAAGTGGTTAAGTGAACTTGAAAACAAAAAATGTTTTACCGCAAGTGATCAATCTTATTTTAACTATCTTTGTAATGAATGGCAAGGATACCAAGATAAATACAATCCTAACTTCAGGCCTCAGCTTTTACTTCGTTTTTTCAGTAAGCCTCCTGTGGATCATCAGTAAAATATATAATAATATAAAGTTATGAAAACATTCCATTCTATTTTAATTATTATTTGCCTAGTATTTAGCGCACAGAGTAATGCCCAGACATTCCGTTATTTCGACGTAGAGCCATTGAAGTACACTGCTATTCTTAGGCCTAAGAACTATGTCCACATACCCTTCCGGCCTGCAAATGACTATAACCTGTACGGCATCAAAAATGAGGCAGGGCTAACGAATGAGTATAAAAAACGCCTACAAGCCGTTTTTCCAAATCCGGACACTGCCCTTATTCAATTATTGGATTCGATTGAATACAAAAGTGTATTTCGAAAAAACCTCCGAATCTACTACTGCCACTATCAAGTTCCTATTAAAGCGTTAGTACGCGTCCAAGAAATCGAAGATAAACTATTTCAGTTTTTTCAAGAAACTCAAACGATCAACTTAGGCGACTATATCCGAATAGATTCCATCCGCTTCGAAGAGTCGAATTACTCTTTTGCCAAATTAGGACTATTGTTTAAATAAAAGAAGTATCTTCTGTAACGACCAGCCTATGGAAACAAGGAGACATACCCTCAAAAGTCTTTTTTTATCTCTCCTGAGGCGAATGCTTTATTTAAGAAGCAAAGGGCAAACATTCACTTACCTTTTACTTTTTGCCTGTATCAGCCTGAGTATATCCTGCCAAGCACAGACTTTCCGTTATTTCGATGTACACACATTCGGGAACCTCGCTAAACTTAACCCCAAGCACTATGTCCTCTTACCCAGACAGCCTGGGAATGAGTGCAACTTGTATGACATCAAAAACCCGGCAGAATTAAAGAAAGAGTTAAAAAAACGTTTACGAACGGTTTTTCCACCGTCGGACACTTCACTCGTTCACTTATTAGATTCCATCGAATACAAAAGCCTGTTTCGGAAAGACCTCAAAATTTACTACTGCGAATATTACGTCGCTCTTAACGCCTTACCCCATGCCCAAAAGATTGAAGACAAATTATTCCAGTTTTTTGGGGCAACTCAAACGATCAATCTAAATGACTATCTGAAAATCGATTCGACCTGCTTCGAACAATCCCATTTCTCTATCTCCAAATTAGGGAAAATATTTAAATAAAAGAAGCACATTCCAAAGCTCCACCAGTTCTTTGTGGAAACCCAAAAGATGGATCTCTCCCCCTGCCTGTATATAGACACGTTACACTTTGAACAAAGCAACTGCGGAATATATAGGCTAAGCAGCCTATTCAAATAACAAAAAAAATGCCTACCTTTACTACCCGAAACAGAACGTAAAAATACACTTATGCAACCGTTTATACATTTACACGTCCATACCCAATACTCCCTGCTCGACGGACAAGCCTCCATCGACGCACTCGTCGAAAAGGCACAGAAAGACAAGATGCCCGCCATTGCCGTGACCGATCACGGCAACATGTTCGGCATCAAAGAATTCTTCAACAAAGTAAATAAGAAAAACGGCAAATACCAAGGGATTATCAAAGACGCCGGCAAAGCCCTCAAAGCCCTGCCCGCACCCGAACACCGCACTGAAGAAGAAAAGCAGCAAGCCGCCCGGCTGGAAACCCAGCTTGCCGAAGCCCAAGCCAGCCTCTTCAAACCCATCATCGGCTGCGAATGCTACTGCGCCCGCAACGGACGCACCCGCAAAAGCGACAAAGAAGACCGCAGCGGCTGGCACCTGATCGTGCTGGCCAAGAACCTCAACGGCTACAAAAACCTCATCAAGATGGTTTCCCTTTCATGGACGGAAGGATTCTACGGCCGGCCCCGCATCGACAAAGAACTGCTGGAAAAATACCACGAAGACCTCATCGTCTGCTCGGCCTGTTTGGGAGGAGAAATCCCCCAACACATCATGAAAGACCGCATCGACAAAGCCGAAGAATCCATCCGCTGGTTCAAAAACCTCTTCGGCGACGATTACTACCTGGAATTGCAACGGCACGAAACCCACGATCCGAACGCCGACTGTACCACCTTCCCCAAACAACAGGAAGTAAACAAAGTACTCGTCGAACTGGCCCGCAAATACCAGA
Source organism: Tannerellaceae bacterium (assembly GCA_048403675.1). Lineage (GTDB taxonomy): Bacteria > Bacteroidota > Bacteroidia > Bacteroidales > Tannerellaceae > Parabacteroides. Next base: position 2,292 of record DBFJSK010000399.1, read on the forward strand.
TCAAAATCATCGCCACCAACGACGTACACTTCGTCAATCAGGAAGACGCCGAAGCCCACGACCGCCTGATCTGCCTCAGCACCGGCAAAGACCTCGACGATCCCACCCGCATGCGCTACTCCAAGCAGGAATGGATGAAAACCACCGCCGAGATGAACGCCATCTTCGCCGACCTGCCCGAAGCCCTCTCCAACACCCTCGAAATCGCCGATAAAGTAGAATTCTACTCCATCGACCACGGCCCCATCATGCCCACCTTCGCCATCCCGGAAACCTTCGGCACCGAAGAAATGTACCGTCAAAAATTCACCGAGCAAGACCTGTTCGAAGAATTTACCCGCGACGAAAACGGCAACGTGGTACTCAGCGAAGAAGAAGCCCGCGCCAAGATCAAGAAACTGGGCGGCTACGACAAACTCTACCGTATCAAACTTGAAGCCGACTACCTGAAAAAACTGACCTACGACGGAGCCAAGCTATGCTACGGCGAAAATCTGAGCGACGAAGTCAAAGAACGGCTCAATTTCGAGCTTCACATCATGAAAACGATGGGCTTCCCCGGCTACTTCCTTATCGTGCAGGATTTCATCGGAGCTGCCCGCCAGCAACTAGGCGTATCGGTAGGCCCCGGCCGCGGATCGGCCGCCGGATCGGCTGTAGCCTACTGTTTGGGAATCACCCGCATCGACCCCATCAAATACGACCTGCTGTTCGAACGCTTCCTCAACCCCGACCGTATCTCCCTGCCCGATATTGATACCGACTTCGACGACGACGGCCGCGGGGAAGTTCTCCGCTGGGTAACCGATAAATACGGCGCCGAACGCGTGGCCCACATCATCACCTACGGCACGATGGCCACCAAATCGGCCATCAAAGACGTAGCCCGTGTACAAAAGCTGCCCCTCTCGGAATCCAACCGGCTGGCCAAGCTGGTACCCGACAAGATTCCGGATATGAAAAAGTTCAAGCTCAAAGACGCCATCAACTACGTACCGGAACTCAGAGAAGCCGCCACCGGCAGCGATCCCCTGGCTCGCGACACCTTGAAATACGCCCAAATGCTGGAAGGCAACGTGCGCAACATCGGCGTACACGCTTGCGGCGTCATCATCGGGCGGTACGACATTTCCGACGTCGTGCCGGTAAGCACCGCCAAAGACAAAGATACGGGCGAAGAAATGCTCGTCACTCAATACGAAGGCTCGGTGATTGAAGAAACGGGCCTGATTAAGATGGACTTTCTGGGCCTGAAAACCCTCTCCATCATCAAAGAAGCCATTGAAAACATCCGGCTGACTACCGGGCGGGAACTCGACATCGACCATATCAGCCTGGAAGATCCCAAGACCTACGAATTGTATTGCACCGGCAAAACCACCGGCACCTTCCAATTCGAGTCGGCCGGGATGCAGAAATACCTCAAAGAACTGCAACCCTCCAAATTCGAAGACCTGATCGCGATGAACGCCCTTTACCGTCCGGGCCCCATGGATTATATTCCTTCTTTCATCGCCCGTAAACACGGAAAGGAAGAGATCAAATACGACATCCCGGTGATGGAACGTTATTTGAAAGACACCTACGGCATCACCGTTTACCAGGAACAGGTCATGCTTCTTTCGCGCCTGTTGGCCAACTTCACCCGCGGCGAGAGCGACGCGCTGCGCAAGGCGATGGGGAAAAAGCTGATCGACAAGATGAACGCCCTGAAAGAAAAATTCCTCAGCGGCGGTAAAGCCAACGGTTACAAGGAAGACACCCTGAATAAGATCTGGTCGGACTGGGAAAAATTCGCCTCCTACGCGTTCAACAAAAGCCATGCCACCTGCTATTCATGGGTAGCTTACCAGACGGCTTTCCTGAAAGCCAACTTCCCCTCGGAATATATGGCGGCGGTACTGAGCCGAAGCTTGTCGAATATTGTGGACATCACCAAGTTCATGGACGAATGCAAGGCGATGGGCATCCAGGTACTGGGGCCTGACGTGAACGAATCGATCCTGAAATTCAGCGTCGACAAAAACAAGAATATCCGTTTCGGCCTGGGCGCCGTAAAGGGAGTGGGCGAAGCGGCGGTGCAGAACATCATCGAAGAACGGAAAAACGGGCCATACAAAACGATCTTCGATTTTGTAGAACGGGTGAACCTGACGGCTTGCAATAAGAAGAATATCGAATCGCTGGCCTTGGCCGGAGCTTTCGACAATTTCGGCATTCAGCGCGAACAATTCTTTGCCGAAACGGGAAAAGGAGAGATTTTCCTGGAAACCTTGGTACGCTACGGCAATAAATACCAAACCGACCGGAGCACGGCCGTTAATTCGCTCTTCGGCGATGATAATTTCGTAGCGATCGCCAAACCCGAAATCCCCGCCTGCGAGCGATGGAGCGATTTGGAAAGGCTGAACAAAGAAAAAGACTTGGTAGGAATCTACCTCTCCGCCCACCCGCTGGACGAATACCGGATTATCCTGACCTACGTCTGCAACACGGGCATGGCGGAAATCGCCGACCGGGAAATCTTGCGCGGCCGCGAGATATTGCTGGGAGGCATCGTCACGGGATTCCGAGAGGGAATGACGAAGATGGGCAAACCGTACGGCATCTTGAAAATAGAGGATTTTACGGGCAGCGGCGAGATCGCTCTTTTCGGAAACGATTACATCGAATACAGCAAATATGGAAAAGTAGGCATGTACCTGCTTATTACGGCTCGCATAGAACCGCGCCGCTGGAAAGAGGACGAGCTTGATTTCCGGATCGGTTCCATCCGCCTGTTGCAAGATGAAAAAGACCGGCTGATTGAAAAAATCAGCATTACCGTGCCGATTCACGACCTGGACGAGCCTACCATCAACGAATTGTCGGTATTGATTAAAAACAATCCGGGCCACAGCCTGTTGTATTTCAAGGTGGTCGACGGAGAACATAATATTTCGCTCAATTTGTTCTCGCAAAATATCCGTCTGAATGTGACCCGCGAGTTGGTAGAGTTCCTCCAG
>DBFJSK010000400.1:0-5586 GCA_048403675.1 Tannerellaceae bacterium
TATTATATCATTGGATCGATCAAATTGAATGCAACCTCTGATACGGCCCCGTATCGCCATAAATATAAGTCACTCCCTATAGATGACACTATAGACTGGTGTAGATTGAATATAGTAGACAAGGAAGATGATGAAAAAGAGGACAAAAAGCAGTATGTGTTAGACCGTTTCCAAGAAGTTCGTCAAATAATCGAAAGCCTAGGGTTATCAGAAAAAGCTATAAAAGTATTTACCTGGAAATTCTTTGCCGGAGAATCTTTTGCAGACTGGCCCGGGAAAGAAAGTAAGAAAGAGCTTTATGCGGTTTATAAAAGAGTGTTTAAAACGATATTAGATAAAAAGGCCGGCAATCTATTCTTTTGAATACGCATTTATATATTAATACATAATATCGTTTTGACATGAAATTGACTATAAAGCAGGAAAACTTCTGTAACTATTATATAGAGACAGGGAATGCGTCGGAAGCTTATCGCCGGGCTTATAGCGCAGAGAAGATGAAGGATGAAACGGTCAATCGTGTAGCTTTCGATTTGTTAAATAACCCCAAGATTGCCGCAAGGATAAAAGAATTACAAGCTGAATTGAAGGCTGCGAGTGATATTACCAAAGAACGGGTTTTAGAGGAATTGTCCGCTATTGCTTTTTCTGATATACGCGATTATATCATTTTCAATGGAAAAACAATTCGCTTCAAACCCTTCAAGGATTTAACAGACCGACAGGCTAAAGCGATCGAAAGTATCAAAAGAGGAAAAAACGGCATAGAACTTCGACTGCATGGTAAAAGCTGGACAATTGAACGTATCTGTCGGATACTTGGATTCGATGCACCTCAACGGGTAGAAGGGTTATTCACTACCGGTATGGAAGGTCTTCGCGATGAAGAGCTAAAGAAGAAACTCCTTACAATGATGAAAGAAAATGGCGGGATATGATTCTTTTTCCGAGCAGATGAAAATCTTCCTAGAATTAAAACGTCGACAGGCTAAAGATAATTTCTGGGCATTCTGTATTTATTACGATCCCTTATTCTTTGCCGGCCGGTCTTTTCTTAGAAGAGTGGCCGAAGCCTTTATGCGGGTGGATAAGGCTTATATAGCAGGGGTAATTTGTCGCTTAGCCGTTTCTATGCCTCCACGGGCCGGGAAATCCTATATTTCTTCACTATTTATTGCTTGGATGCTTGGGCGTCATCCAGAAGAAAGTGTTATGCGAAATTGCTGCTCAGCACACCTTTACAATAAGCTGAGTTACGATACTCGGACTATCATCCGTAGCGGTAAATTCCAATCTGTTTTTCCAGATGTGCGATTGATGGGAGATAAGCGTAACCTTGCAGGATGGAGTTTAGATACAGCCCGCCAGGTAAGTTACTTCGGTGCCGGTGTAGGTGGTACGGTGATCGGTTTCGGTGCATCTATGCTCGCCATGACGGACGACTTGTACAAGAGCCTGGAGGATGCGCTATCCGATACTAACAATGAGAAAGTTTGGTCATGGAAACAGGGAACACATGATTCCCGCATTGAGGGGAATTGTTGTTCTATCGATATTGGTACGCGCTGGTCGGCAACGGATGTGCTGGGCCGCATGGAGGAGATGGGCAAGTATGACGAAATCATACGCGTTGCGGCGCTGGACGAAAACGATGAATCTTTCTGCGAGGAAGTTCATACGACGGAGTATTATCGGGAGCTGCGGGATGAAACAGACGATTCGATCTGGTGCGCTGAGTATATGCAAGAACCGATCGAAGCGAAGGGGCTGTTATTTCCTAAATCGGAGTTAAACAGATTCAAGCGCGCCGATATTGAGGGTAAGCAGCCAGATGGTGTTATTGGGGCTACAGACGTGGCCGATGAGGGCGACGATGATTTCTGTTCTCCATTCGCCAAGGTATTCGGTACGAAGTATTTCATTACCGATGTCCTATTTACTAAAGATAACGTCGAAATTACGGAACCGAAACTTGTTTCTCTGATTCTTGATACTCGCTGTGATAACATGCGCATCGAAAGCAACAACGGTGGCAGGTTGTTTGCTTTAAACGTTCGAAAGGCTGTAAAGGCAAAGAATGAGAAATGTATCGTCCAAGCTAAACCCACGACAGCTAATAAGGCAACCCGTATCCTGTTAAAATCCGGCTGGATCAAGAAGCATTGTTATTTTCTGGACGAAAGCGAATATAAAAAAGGATCGGACTACGATCGCTTTATGAAGGCGCTTACAGGTTACAAGAAGGAAGGCGGCAACAAACACGACGATGCGCCGGACGGCCTCACTATATTAGCCGAAAATGTAGAATTTATTGGATTGTGTAAAGCTAACAATACTCGCCAGGTAGCGCATTCCCGGAGATAGGGTAATAAATACTTTCGTTTATATTTTAGCATAAAGCTGCTTTATGCCAAGTATAAACGAGATTCTTATAAATGAAGATTTCAGTCAAGTGGTCAATACGCTTTGTGTTGATACAATTGAAGGACGGACACCGCGCGAGTATTATGATGAGTATCATGGCGACCGCCGACGCCGGAAAACGTCTGTCGGTTGGCGTGAGCCTAAACGACTGGAGGTATATTCGGATACCTTGAAAGACAAGCATGGTAAATCGCTCCGGCTTCCGGATAAAATTGTCGATGTTGCCCGGATAGTTACCAATTTTCCAAAGAAAGAAGTACGCACTTCGACGGCCTTCATGTTCGGCGGAAAAATGACCATTACGGCCACGGATCAGAACGATGGGTTTCAGGAGTTCAAGCGTATTTGGGAACGAAAGCTGAAAATGCAGTCCATTCTCAAAACGTTTGCCCGAAAGGTTCTTTCTGAAACTAAGGCGGCTCTCGTATTCTATCCTTATGTATCAAAAGGATTAGACGGTAAGCCCCAAACCGAACTGAAAGTAAAAATTCTGTCTGTTCCTCAAAGCGAAAATACCCTTTCTGAATTTTACCCGCATTTCGACGACAACGACGATTTAGACGGCTTTATCCATAAATATCAGGTGCGCTCTACCGGTATGATCCGCAATAGCTGTACGCTCTGGACAGCGGATAAAATTATTACGGCTACCGACGAACTGGGCGGATGGATAAAAAGAGAAGTACCAAATCTTTTCGGCAAAATACCGGTTGTATACGCCGATGTATTTCAGCCGGAGTGGGATGAGGTGGCCCTTCTAATGGATGCCCGCGAGATGCGTCTCTCTCGGCTTGTGGATACGAATAATTACAACGGTGATCCTATCCTGAAGACTTTCGATGTATCGGATTTGCCAAATAAAGATACAGTCGGTAAAGAAATATCATTCGCTTCTAAAATAGACCCCGAAACGCAACAATTATATCACGGTGATGCAGAATATCTCACATGGGACGGCTCGCAGCCTTCGGTAGATAAAGAACTGGAAGAAACCAAAAACGAACTGTTCTCCGGCTCTTCGACCCCGGATCTTTCTTTCGATAATCTGAAAGGTATCGGTAATGTTTCCGGAGTGGCTCGTAAGTTTATGCTGATGGACGCTATCATTAAAGCAAGCGACAACATGGAGGTGTTCGGCCCGGTGGTGCAGCGTTGCGTATCCGTTGTTACGGCCGGTATCTGTAATATTACCAACATCAAGTATCGGCCGCAGTTAGTAAGCAATCAGATTGACGTCGAGTTCGGCTCCATTCTTCCGGAAGACTTATCGGAAACCCTTCAGAACCTCTCTATAGCCAATGGAGGAAAGCAAATCAATTCGCAACGTACTATCACGGCTCAATCTCCTTATACGGATGATTTGGAAGCGGAACTACAGAATATAGAGAAAGAGGAATCAGCCGAGGCAAAGCGCAGTAGTATGGTAGGATTAACTTTCGGAGGTGAGTAATGAAAAGCCTTTCTTTTTACGAACAACAGCATCTCCTGCGGCTACTTCAACAGGAAGGCAGTATAAAGTATCTTTTCGACCAGTTTGTAAGGGAAGTAGGGCCGTTTCTGGCGCGTTGGGCGGATCATGGCGGGGATAGGGTCTGGGTTAGAAATGCTCCGGTGGAGCGAGCCATAGAAAAATCTTTATCCGGTCTACATGATTCGCTGTTGAACGTGATAACGAATGCCTCCGTTCAATCTTGGAACCGGGGAAATAAGAAAGCGGATGATTTGGTAGAGGGGTTTATAAAGGACTTATCTATTTCTGACACTCTCCGAGATAGGCTATTCAGCCGGAATGCCGATGCCCTTCAATCTCTTTTGGAACGGAGGGATAATAATGGGCTTAGCCTGTCGGATCGGGTATGGAATATCACGGGAGGGATGAAAGAGAATTTAGAATTCTATCTTTCTTCCGGCCTTTCCGCTGGCCGGCCGCCCGCCTTGATTGGTCAGGATATACGGCAACTTCTGCATGAACCGAACCGGCGTTTCAATCGTGTCCGCAATAGCGAAGGAGAATTAGTGCTGTCGCAACCTATGAAAGAATATCACCCGGGGCAGGGTGTTTACCGGTCGGCCTATAAGAATGCGCTTCGGCTAACAGCTACACAAACCAATATCAGTTACCGGCAGGCGGATCACGACCGGTGGCAGAAGATGGACTTCGTTCTGGGGATAGAAATAAAGCGTTCCGGAAGTCATAAAGGCCCATGCAAGATATGTGACACAATGGTCGGCAAATATCCTAAAGGTTTCCTTTTTACCGGCTTTCATCCATTTTGCATCTGTTTTGCCGTGCCGATAATGATGGATCACGAAGAGTTTGCCGACTTCTTGCTGGACGAAAGAGTTCCGGAAGGGAAAATTATAACTTCGCTACCTGCCGGGGCTGAAAAGTTCATTCGGGATAATGAAGAGCAGCTTGCCAAAATAAAACCCTATTGGTATAAAGATAATTTTGTTGAGACCGTCCGGTTTGCTTCATCTGCTTCACGTGTCGGTAATACGCAAGAAAACTCTTTTACAGACCTACTGAATCGAGCCCAACAGTTAGGCATTCGTACAGAACGTTTCGAAGTTGGTAGAGAAAACAGATATTCCGCTATGGTAAAGGCCTCGCTGGAAAAAGAAATCGAACGTATTGAGCGTATAAACCAGGAAAAGGAGGCAGCGGAACGTAAGCTTTATAGCGCGGTTATAAAGATTGAAGATGAAATCCGTATGAATAGGACATTTGAAACGTCGGTAGCTTTTGATAAAGACGGGAAGATTATCTTGAATAAACAAGGTGAATCCCGGAGCGTTTCTTTTACAAAAGAAGAATGTGAAAGAATGAAAGATGCCATTGTGACACATAACCATCCTTCTGGTTGGGGCTATCCGGAAAAATCTATAAGGAGGATAGGGAACTCTTTTAGTGAGGATGATATATTGATGGCTGTTCAATGGGACTTATCTGAGATTAGAGCCATTACCCCTAATTATACTTTTGTCCTGAAACGACCTGAGAGAGGTTGGAGAGTAGCTCCGGATGATTTTCATCAAGCCTATAAGTCTGTCGATAAAGTAATAAGAGAGGAAGGGAATGCATATGTGGATAAGATGGGTTATACTGAATTATCCTGTGATCGTGCTAGTATAGTTCACTTTCATAAATTGAATAAGAGA
>DBFJSK010000401.1:0-3272 GCA_048403675.1 Tannerellaceae bacterium
ATTCATTGGAACGCTACTTTTCTGTATATAAATCTTTATCCAGTATTTCCCGTTAGGAGTAACGACTAAATTCTTTGTAGTCAGATTTTTAATATCGCTATAATTTAATCCTGTGAAGCAGGAAAAGAGAAATATATCCCGGATTTTGTCTAAACGTACTGTTGTAAATCGGGCTTTCAAAATAAGACTAACTTCTTCTAATGTTAGGCAAGTATTTTTAATTGGTAACAATTTCATATATCAATTAATTATAGGATTATTAGTATGTGGTTGGTAAGGAACTGGTCACAGTTTGTGACCAGTTCCGGTTTTATTATAAAGTAACAGGGCTTTTGATATTGATTTTTTGTGCCAATAATTCCATGTCATTGCTCAACTTCGTATCTATCACTTTTGCATATATCTGTGTTGTACGAATATCCGTGTGTCCCAGCATTTTAGAAACACTTTCTATGGGTACACCATTGGCTAAAGTAATGGTCGTTGCAAACGTATGGCGGGCAAGATGGAAGGTGACGTTTTTGTCAATTCCGCATACGATGGCAATTTCTTTCAAATAATCATTCATCTTTTGATTGCTGATAACTGGTAATAGCTGACCGTTTTTAAGTTTTCCCTCGTATTTGTTCAGGATAGCTTTCGGAATATCCAGTAACCGGATATTCGATGTTACTTTTGTCTTGTGACGCTTCTTTATAATCCACAAATTATCATCAAATGCCAAACGTATATCGTTGCTGGTTAATTCGCATATATCCACGTATGAAAGTCCCGTATAGCAGCTAAAAATGAATATATCCCGCACTTGTTCCAACCGCTTTGAAGCGAAATCTTTATTACATATCCTGCTTATCTCGTCCTTGTCAAGATACCCTCTTTCTATATACTCGAATTTGAGTTTGTAATTGGCGAACGGGTCGGCAGTAATCAATCCCGTACCTTGTGCAAAGTTTACCACCGTGCGGAAACGCTGGATAAACTTCATAGCTGTGTTAGGTGAACAATCGTGGTTCTTTATTATATATAGGTAGAAGTTCTCAATAAATACTTTGTTGATTTGACGTATCGGCATATCCGATACACGATATTCATCTTTCATGTATTCAGTCAGGCGTAACTTGGTTAGTTCGTATCTGCTGTATGTTTTTGGGGTCGCTTCTCCCGCTTCGACCTTTTTCTTGTATTGGTCGTTGTGTTGGGTAAAAAAAGAAATAATGGTATTTGCTTCTTCCTCTTTTCCCAATAGTGCATTTTTCACGCTTTCGGGTGTTACATAACTATCCCGCATTAATTGATTATGGAAGTGGGAACGTATATTTGCTTTGATGTCGTCCAGCATGGAATTAAGCCTTTGTATCTCCATAGATTTACCTATGGCTCTGCCGGATTTCCAGTTAGTTTCAAAGACTTCTAACTTGGTATTGAATTGGGTTTGTTTGCCGTTGATTGTGATACGGGCATGAATGGGTACTAAACCATTCTTTTTCATCTTGTCTTTTTTCAGGTAAAACAATACGCTGAATGTACTCTTTTCATTTTTCATACTCTCACTTTTTTTAGATTGCAAAACTAATTTTAATCACTGAAAATGAGATAAATAGAGTATAGACAAATCACGTCAAAAGTAAGCCATTTTCCGACAATCGTACCCCCTAATCGTTTTTTTGGGAAGGGGGTACGATTTGGATACTAAAGTGTGTCTTTTCGTGCCCCTTTTTTGTCTTTCAGGCAAGACGGAAACATAAAAAAAAGTCCTACAATACGTTGATATTGTAGGACTTGTCTCTTTTTTGTCGCCGTTTGGCTTTGTTCCTATGTGATCCGCCTGGGGCTCGAACCCTCGACCCAATGATTAAGAGTCATTTGCTCTACCAACTGAGCTACCGAGTCGTCAGTAATGGATAATACGGATTGGCGGGCGCCTTATAAAAAAAGTGACCTGGGAGGGGCTCGAACCCTCGACCCAATGATTAAGAGTCATTTGCTCTACCAACTGAGCTACCAAGTCATCAAGAACAATCGCTTCATCTGCAGGAAGTACTTTCTATGCGTAGTACTCACGTTTGCTTCTCGATTGCGGGTGCAAAGATAGCGGTTTCTCTTGTATTCGCAAACTTTTTGCGCGTTTTTTTAAAATTAATCGAATTCATATAAATCGGAGGGTGTGGTACGTTTCAAGGCGACCAGCATGACATCTTTTCCTACCCGGACACCCTCCTGGAAAAGACGAATATCTACCGTTTTGTAAGCCAGCTCCGGATGGTTGTTGTCGCGGCTGAGGTGACAGAGCCATATATCTTTTAATTTCGGATCGTAATGGGTAGCCAGAAACTCGGCGGCCTCGTGATTGCTCAGATGCCCTGTCGGGCTGGCCACACGCTCTTTGAGAAAAGCAGGGTAGGAGCCGAACCGCAACATTTCTTCATCGTAGTTCGCTTCGATAATCAAGTGATTCGCCAGGCACATATACCGGCTTACCGTCTCGGTAATATGCCCCACATCGGTGGCGAAGGTAAATTTGTGCTCGCCACATTCAATATGATACCCTACGTTATCCGTACTATCGTGCGGCACTTCGAAGGCGGTAATACGGAAATCGCGGATAACGAACGGTATCTCTTTTTCAATAATCCGCCGTGAAGCATACAACGTTTCCTCTACATACCGGCTCTTCTCTATTCCCCGGTGGACAGCTTCCGTGGCATACACCGGAAGGTTCAGCTTTTCCCCCAGATACCCCACCGTTTTAATATGATCGGCGTGATCGTGCGTAATGAGAACAGCTACGATTTTCGAAAAATCCACAGCCCGGTCTTTTAAGACCTTTCTAATTGTCCGTATACCGATACCCGCATCAATCAGTATGCCAAAATCAACGGTGCCCAGATAGTAACAATTACCACTACTCCCGCTTGCTAAACTGAAAAAAGTTAGTTTCATATTTGTTTGTTCGCATCACTGCTTTTTATAGTGTTTTTATATCCTGGAATTAAGGACGGAATGTATCGGGAATCGTCACTTCTCCGATCAACGAGCAATTCATATGCTCCTTTACCTCCGAAGGCGACAACCCGTGGCCGAAAAGAAACATCAATTTGGTAACCGCACTTTCCGTCGTACTGTCGAAACCGCTGATTACGCCAGCCTCCAATAACTTATGCCCCGTTTCATACCGATGCATCTCCACGCTGCCGGCCGCACACTGCGTTACGTTCACAATCACGATACCCCGGCCTACCGCATCTTCGAGCATCTTCAAAAACCATTCGTCG
>DBFJSK010000402.1:0-2476 GCA_048403675.1 Tannerellaceae bacterium
CTTTCAGCATCCGCGAAGCGGTCGGATCGAGGTAATCTGCGGTTCTATGTTTTCCGGCAAAACGGAAGAACTGATCCGACGGCTCAAACGGGCCGAATTTGCCCGACAGCGGGTAGAGATTTTCAAACCGGCGGTCGATACCCGTTACTCCGACGAGAAAGTCGTTTCGCACGACAGCCGTTCGATTTCGTCCACTCCGCTCGATTCGTCGAGCAGCCTCCTTTTATTTACTTCCGAAATCGATGTGGTCGGGATCGACGAAGCCCAGTTTTTCGACGATCACCTGGTAGACGTGTGCAATCAACTGGCCAATAATGGCGTGCGTGTAATTGTGGCCGGGTTGGATATGGATTTCCGTGGAAGGCCTTTCGGGCCGATGCCGGCGCTGTGTGCTATCGCCGACGAGGTGACGAAAGTACATGCCATTTGTGTGAAATGCGGCCGGCTGGCTTACGCTTCGCACCGGGTAGTGGCAGGAGATAAGCAGGTGCTTTTAGGCGAAAAAACGGAGTACGAACCGCTTTGCCGCAGTTGTTATGCCCAAGCTTTGCAAAAAGACATGGAAGCGCATTCGAAAAAAGAAAAAATGAAGGTTTGCTAACTGCCTGATGAATAAATAAAAATGAAAGAGAACGAAATGATTTTCGGCATTCGTGCCGTTATAGAGGCCGTACAGGCCGGAAAAGAGATTGATAAAATCCTGGTCAAACGGGAATTGCAGGGTGAATTGTCGAAAACGCTTTTCGAGGTGCTGCGCGGAACCGAGATTCCGGTACAACGGGTGCCCCAGGAGCGGTTGGATCGTTTTACCCGCAAAAATCATCAGGGAGTGATTGCTTTTATTTCGGCCGTTACTTACCAGAAGTTGGAAGATATTATTCCTTTCCTTTATGAAGAAGGCAAAAATCCGTTTATTGTCTTGCTCGACGGCGTAACCGACGTACGTAATTTCGGCGCAATTGCCCGTACCTGCGAATGCGCCGGCGTGGATGCGATCGTAATTCCGGCCAAAGGCAGCGTGACGGTAAATGCCGACGCCATGAAGACCTCGGCGGGTGCGCTACATGTACTGCCGGTTTGTAAAGAAAAAAGCATTAATCAAGCGATCCGTTTCTTGCAGGAAAGCGGTGTCAAAGTAGTGGCCGCAACCGAAAAGGCTTCCGCCGACTACACCGCCGTCGATTATGACGGGCCGGTAGCATTGGTGATGGGAGCGGAGGATACGGGCGTCTCGGCCGACAACCTGCGCTTATGCGATGAAATGGTGAAAATACCGCAATTCGGCACGATCGGTTCGTTGAATGTATCGGTGGCCGCGGGCGTGTTGATTTATGAGGTCGTACGCCAACGAATGAGGAAGATACAATCGGTCTGACCAGGTTACCGATGGGAGGGAACCTCCGTCTTTTAGATGGCGAGTGCAACGAGTGTGGCGGGTGAACCGTCTATCGAGGGCGCTCGGAGGCTATACGGGGGAAATAAAACCGGATTAATTTACACTTAAAAAATACATCATGAAAAAAGTAATTGCTACAACGAACGCGCCTGCCGCTATCGGACCTTATAGCCAGGCCGTGCAAGCCGGAAATATGTTATTCGCTTCCGGTCAACTGGGTATCGATCCGTCGTCCGGCAACTTTGTGGAGGGCGGCGTAAAGGAACAAACCGTGCAGGCGTTTAAAAACGTACATGCCATTTTAGCCGAAGCCGGCTTTACGATTAATCAGGTTGTGAAGACGACGGTTTATCTGGCCGATATGGGCGATTTCGCGGCTATGAATGAAGTGTATGCTTCCCAATTCGAAGGCGCTTTCCCAGCTCGCTCGGCAGTGGCTGTGAAGACGTTGCCTAAAAACGGCTTGGTGGAAGTGGAAGTGATTGCCGTTAAAGATTAAACCCGGCTTTTGCCGGAGTCTGCCGCTTAGCCGGCAGAGGGGCTTTTTCTTGTCCGGCGTGGACAAGGATGTTCCGAGGCCGCTAAAGAAAAAAAGACTGTATTCCCACATGCAAGGGCATTCCCCGCAAGATCTCTGCAAGGAGCAAGGAATGGGCCTGGATAGAAGAGGGGGGGAATACAGTCTTTTCTGTTTCTATTTTTTTCGCTTTCCTGAACCTGGAGCGGAAAAAGAAGAAGTTCCTTTTCCGAAAAGTTTCTCAATTAGATCTCTTCGGCCGGCTTTTTGCAAAGCTGCCGTAATCTGCCGGCGATATTCCGGAAGATACCAGAAAAAGAACTGACGCTGAGCCAACTTTTGCTCTTTCGTACGGGCCGTATACACCTTTTCGAGCGTATAAGGATGATAACCGGTATAATACATTTCCGTAGCCAACGTCATGGGGGTAGGCGTGAAATCCTGCACCTGTTCCAACTGAAAATGCAAATTCTTTGTAATCACGGCCAATTGGGCCATATCCATCTCCGTGCAACCCGGGTGGCTGGAGATAAAATAGGGAATCAATTGCTGGTTCAGGCCGT
>DBFJSK010000403.1:0-1800 GCA_048403675.1 Tannerellaceae bacterium
TTTTTTATTTTCAGCAAACGAATGAACAGGTAAGCCGACCATCCGAGCGACCCGAAAGCGATCAGGATCGTAAGCGGATGACGGTCGCCGAGAAAAGCTTTATCGTAGGCGAAAAGCAACACCATGTAACATGTCCAGAGCAATACGTTAAGTTCCATAAACGTAGTCATGGCAATATTGCGCACAACCGGTTGAAGGGTTTTCGCCGGTTCGCCGCGGTGAAGTTTACGTTGAATCCAGGTGAAGAAATTGCAACCGGAGCGAGTACTGAAAATATAAAACAGCATCACGAGCGCCCAGAATCCGTAGGACGAGGGCATAATAAGGTATTCCGGCTTGGTAACGATTTCACCGTTTTCCACAAGAGGTTGCACACCGAAGCGATGAGCATAATATACATACCCGAATTCGATCCAGCCCGTCCAGACAAACAGGCCGCCGAACAGACCCCAGAAAGTGGCTGCCGTTTCGCTTCGTGCCACAAGCCCGATAAAAAGAAGCAAGACGCCTCCTACTCCCAAACCGAAAGCGGCAGGATAGAGCAGCTCATGGCCCAAGCCCTTTTCCATCAAGATCATGGCAGCATGGCCCAGCGGCATCGTGAACAGCACAAGAAGGAAGGATAGGACACCTATCCAGGGAGAGGTTAGTTTCATAGCCATTTCGTTTGTTATTTGTTTTTGAGGTTGCTAAATTACTTATTTTTTATCTATCCGGAGCAAACTATTCCGGATAAGCTATTCCAGTAGGCTGCCCGCCAATAAACCTGTCGGGCACAACCTATTCGATGCAAACTATTTGATGCAAACTATTCGACGCCGATTATTCAATACTTCTTTATTCCGGCACATAAATAATTTCCCCGTTTTCCATCTCATAAGCAATGCCCACCTTTTTCCCCTTCCGACCCGACGTTTCCTGGCTTTCGGAAGGTTTGTATTTCGTGATCGTCTGCCCCTCTTTGGTGATGATCTCCATATTCTCCTTGCCGGGATTCTTCACCATCGTATAATCCTCCTGTGAAAAAATCTCCGTCATATTGAATTTCGTCACCAAAGCCACCATCAGCGCGACGGCAAAAACCATCGCTACGTCGAACAGGTTCGACAACATGGCCACCGGATCATGATCTTCGGCAGCGTTCAGCATCCTACGGCGTCTCATTCGTTTACCGCTTTAGCCGTGAGAAAAGTAGGCGCTACCGCCACCGCCGGTTGCTCGTCCGACAGATCGGCCAGGAAATCCAGATAAACCAGATCGGAAGTAAACCAACGTTGCTTCACCTGCAACAGAATAAAACCGACGGCACCCGAGAACAACCCCAGCACCGTAGTGGCGAAAGCTACTTGCATATTGTACGCCATCGAAGCGATGTCGCCGGTGGAAAGTCCGGCCAGGGCCGGTCCCATCGGGATAAGGGTACCCATCAAACCGAGGATCGGGCCGAATTTCACCAACACCTTATATGTGCCCAGTTCACGATCGGCCGTCACCTCGTATTCAGAAAGCAGACGGTTACGAGTAGCCACGCTGGCAGTGGCCAATACGCCACGGGCCGTCCGGATAAAAGGCGAATCCGGCTCTTCTTCCAATTCCCCGGCCAGGGCGGGGAGCGCGGCAGCGTCGAGCGCACTCATCCTCCGGTGCACTTGTTTATCATGCCGGATACGTTGAATATACTGCCCGGCAAATCCGCCGAGCAACACAAGACTTTTCGCAAAGAAAAAGAGCAAGCCCACAATGACGGGCACCAACAGCCCGCTTGAAATCCAGAATAAAAGGTTCGATACGTGTTCCATC
>DBFJSK010000404.1:0-11456 GCA_048403675.1 Tannerellaceae bacterium
CAAGCTTCAGCGATCAGCTTTTCAAACACTCGCTTTTCAGATGCCGGGCAGCAACGTATCTGTTAGGAAGGCATCCGTTCCGGAAGCCTGATTCTTGCAGCCCCGGCGGGAAAATCGGAATCGGACAAAAGACTTTTATATATAGACGATGAAAACAAACACAAAATGGATGACAGGCCTGTTGGCCGCTTTTTTGACGTTGGGCAGTATGGCGGGACAAACCCGGGTAATTGCCCATCGCGGTTATTGGACGGCCGAAGGATCGGCGCAAAACTCGATCGCCTCGCTGGAAAAAGCGCAGGCGCTCGGAGTGTACGGTTCGGAATGCGATGTAGCGATTACCGCCGACGGGGTAGTGGTGGTGAATCACGACGACAGTATTCAGGGCATAGGCATCGAAACCTCGGCGTATGCCGATTTGCAAGCGGTAAAACTGCAAAACGGCGAGTCTTTGCCTACCTTGGAAGCCTACCTCCAAACCGGCAAGAAAAAACCGGATACCCGGTTGATTGTGGAAATCAAACCGCATAAACGCATCGTGAATGAAGACCGGGCCGTTCAGACAGTGTTGTATCTGGTGGATCAGTACGGCATGGCCGATCAAGTAGACTATATTTCATTCAGTATGAATGTGTGTAAAGAGTTGATCCTGCGTGCGCCGTCCGCTCCGGTTTTTTATCTGGCAGGCGATGTCTCGCCGGCTGATCTGAAGGTATTGGGCATGGCCGGTTTGGACTATCATAAAGCCGTGTTCGAACGACATCCCCAGTGGATAGCGGAAGCCCATGCGTTAGGTTTGGCCGTCAACGTCTGGACGGTGAATGAACCGGCCGACATAGATAAGTTTATCCGAGCCGGGGTCGATTTTATCACGACCGATAAACCGGTGGAGGGGATGCAGCAGACCACTTCGGCCGCAACGTAGGGGGTTATTGTGTTTTTTTTACTGATTTTTCCGCATATGAGCAGGAAAATACCATTGGATCGTTATGAAAAACAAAATGCACTGCAGTGGAATCCGAATTTCACTGCAGTGCATTTTTAATTGGATGCCTATATAAAAAACAGGCTTGATACCCAGTTCTTTAACCGGCTTCCTTCCGGAGATGCCCTTCTTGTCGTTTTTTGTCCGGAAAAAGAGGCCGAAAAAAACTATAACCGGTCGATCTCTTCGAGGGGAAGCCCGGTACAGGATTGAATGGTTTCCAGCGGCATCCCTTGCTTTTTGAGATTGGCCGCTACCTGGCGTATCCCTTCGGTTACTCCTTCGGCTTTGCCTTTTTCCAATCCTTGCTGCAATCCTTTTTCTTCCGCCCTTCTCACCGCCGAACAGATCGTATTGCTCCAATCCCGGTAATTCTTCAGGTTTTCGTCGTAGATCGCCCTTTCGTGCGGGTCGAGGCGGCTCAAATCGGCCACGTCGAGCAGCTTTTCGAAAATCGCTTTCTGAGCCTTAAACGGCATTCGGTCTAAAATATCCATATATTTCAATAAATAAATCCAACGTTGAAAATCAGTTTCGCATTCGTTTTCTTCTAACGTAAACAGAGGCAGCGACAAATAAATTTGTTTCATTTTGCCACTGAAGAGCCTGCCGGTTTCTTCATCAGCCAAGATCACGTTCGTACGGAATTTCGTAATAGGCGGGAGCGTAAAATTCAGAAAATAAATTCCATACACGGGGAAAAGCTCATATTTCCACCTTCTTCCCTGTTCTCCCTGCAAGCTAATCATCCGGCAGAGATAATACAAACCGCGGTCGATAAAATAATCCTGCATCCGGTTTTGCATTTCCACGATAAAGTAAGCGCCGTTTTTCTCCTTACAGAGAATGTCGAAAATAACCGTACGCCCTTCGAATTTCTCGGGCAATATTTCCTTGTCCATAAAAGAAATATCCTCGATCAGACGTTCGCCTTCCAACAAATCATTTAAAAACTCAATCAGCAGCGGTTTGCTGATTTCCTGTCCGAACACGATCTTGAAACCTTTGTCGGTAAAAG
Organism: Tannerellaceae bacterium; assembly: GCA_048403675.1. Lineage (GTDB taxonomy): Bacteria > Bacteroidota > Bacteroidia > Bacteroidales > Tannerellaceae > Parabacteroides. The sequence goes on from DBFJSK010000404.1 coordinate 2,004, forward strand.
GGTTAACAAAGCGGGTCATAGTTTGATGGTTTTAGTGGGGCCGCCCATCGGTGAGTAGCCGTCCAAAGATAGACAAACGGTCGGAATAAACAAAATAAATGCCTATCTTCGCACCAAAAATTAAATTCAAAGCGATGAAAAACACCCTCTTCGGCCTGGCCCTGCTCAGCCTTGTCCTCAGCCATACCTCCTGCTGCGAATCCGCATCCCGGCGGGGAGATAGCCCGATAACCGCCCTTATTCCAGCTCCTCGTGAACTGAATTGGGGCGATAAAAGTTTCCAGCTCACTCCGAACGCTTCCCTCGGTTTCGATCCTTCGGATGAAGCGCTCAGGGGAATCGCCCGTTATTTCAACGATAAAATCGCACCCGCCACCGGCTTTGAGCTTCCCGTCGAAAAACACGGAAAGATCGCATTTTGTTTGATTACCGATCCGAACCTGGGCGAAGAAGGATACCATCTGGAAGTGAACCCCGATCGTATCCGCCTCTCGGCCCAAACCCCCGGCGGTATTTTTTATGGAGTACAAACCCTGCTGCAACTCCTTCCCCCCGCCATCAAAAGCCGGGAAGTACAACCTGGCGACACCCGCTGGCCGGTACCGGTAGCCGATATAACCGACTCGCCCCGCTTTCCCTGGCGAGGCCTGATGCTCGATGTAAGCCGGCATTGGTTCACCAAAGAAGAAGTTAAAAAACTACTCGATGAAATGGCCGAATACAAATTCAACGTCTTTCACTGGCATCTGACCGACGACCAAGGCTGGCGCATCGAGATTAAATCGCTTCCCGAGCTTACCCGCGTGGGCGCCTGGCGCGCTCCCCGCGTAGGGCAGTGGTGGCAACGCCAGCGGCAACAACCTGGCGAAGCCGCTACCTACGGCGGTTTCTATACCCAGGATGACATTAAAGAAGTAGTGAACTACGCAGCGGCTCGTCACATCCGGGTGATTCCCGAAATCGACGTACCCGGCCATAGCCTGGCCGCGTTGGTAGCCTATCCGCATCTGGCCTGCCGCGAGGCCCCCGCCGCCGTGAATGTCGGCAATAAATTTTACGGAGAAGACGAAAACACCCTTTGCGTCGGTAAAGAAGAGACGTTCGAATTTATGCAGAAAGTGCTCACCGAGGTAGCCGCCCTCTTTCCCGACGAATATGTCCATATCGGCGGTGACGAATGTTATAAAGGCTTCTGGCATACCTGCCCGCGTTGCCAGGCGCGCATGAAAGCCGAAGGACTGAAAAACGAAAACGAATTGCAGAGCTATTTTATCCACCGCATGGAAACTCTTTTGAAAGAAAAAGGCAAAAAACTGATCGGATGGGACGAAATCATCGAAGGCGGCCTGGCGCCGGAAGCTACCGTGATGAGTTGGCGCGGAATGGCCGGCGGCATCAAAGCGGCCGAAGCGGGCCACCATGTCGTAATGACCCCCGACAACCATTGCTACCTTGATCTATGGCAAGGCGAACCTTCCGTCGAACCCGATACCTATTCCATGTGCCGGTTGAGCGATTCGTATGCCTTCAACCCCGTGCCCGAAGGCATTGCGCCGGAAATGATTCTGGGCGGACAAGGCAATCTCTGGGCCGAATCGGTACCCACTTTCCACCATGCCGAATACATGCTGTGGCCTCGCGGGTGGGCCTTGGCCGAAGTCTTGTGGAGCGGCCCCGAGCGAGCCGACTGGAACCAGTTTTATCCCCGGGTCGAACAGCATTTCCTGCGGGCCGAGCAGGCCGGCGTGAATTACGCCCGGAGTATGTACAATGCCATTGTTACGCCCTATCGTACCGAAAGCGATACGCTCGAAATCGAACTGGCCAGCGAACTGCCGGATACCGACATTTATTATACTTGGGATAATACCGATCCCGATGATTGCACGGCTCGGTATACAGCCCCCTTGCGCGTGCCGAAAAATGCTACCTGGCTCCGGGTCGTTACCTATCGCGGGGGCCGGCCGGCAGGAAAAGTAATCACCCTTCCGGTTACCGAATTGGAAAAACGGGCGGGCACCACCAAGCGGGTGGTAGGCAATTTGTAACCGGATCGTCATACCGGCGCAACACAGGTGAAATAAACGATTAGTTTCTTTGCCGCGCAAGTAACAGCCTGTTTATCGGTTGAATAGTTATATCCATTAAGTTAGGAATGAAAATAGGAAAACGAATCGCACTGCTGCTGATAGTGCTCTTCCCGTTGGCTGCAAACGCCCAGGAAGCCGATCCCGTATTGGCTATCCGGGTCGATTCGCTTGCCCGGGAAACAGCCACGCTGGATAAAATCGTGCGCAAGCTGAGTAATTTTAAAGTCTCGGCCTATATCCAGGCCCAATATCAATATGGTCAATCAGACGCTTCGCTTAAAGTAGGAGATAAAAACGAACATCCCGGCAAAGGATTTAACCGCATCGGTATCCGACGCGGGCGGTTGAAATTCGAATATAACGATGGAATCGGCACCGGCGCCGTACAAATCGACGCCAACGACAAAGGCGTCAGCTTCCGCGATCTGTATATCGGAATTAAAGATCCCTGGATGCGTCGCAGCCAATTGCTGGCCGGTATTTTCAACCGGCCGTTCGGCTATGAAATCGGTTATTCCACCACCGGCCTCGAATCGCCCGAACGCGCTACCATCATTCAATATTTTTTCCCCGACGAACGAGACTTGGGAGCGATGCTGACACTTCGCACCGCCCAGACCAGTCCGCTGCATTTTTTCCGTCTCGATGCCGGCTTGTTCGCCGGCAACAGCATCAACCGCGAAACCGATAGCCGGAAAGACTTTATAGGCCGGTTGGGAGCCGAAAAGCCCGTCGGAGGCTGGGGCGCGTGGGGATTGGGCGCTTCTTACTATCACGGGTTCGTGTTCAATCCCACGACCGAAGCCTACGAATGGCATGACAGACGCTTTGTAAAGATCGACAAAGGGGAAACAGGCACGTATATGAAACGACAATATATCGGTTTCGACGGTCGGTTTACTTTCTTCCATCCTTTAGGGAAAACTTCCCTGCGCGCGGAAACCTTATTCGGCACGCAGCCCGGTACGGCATCGAGCAGCCGGAGTCCTAATTCCGGTACGCGTCCGGAGAATTTGCCGGAAAATTCTCTTTTCAAACGACCTTTTCTGGGATATTTCTTTTACTTAGTGCACGACTTCGGCCGTTCCCCTTTCTCAGCCGTATTTAAGTACGATGTGTACGACCCGAATACCCGAGTGAAAGGAGACGAAGTGGGCGCCGGCGATAACCTGACTTCTAAAACCGATCTGGCCCAACGTACTTTCGGCTTGGGCGCGCTTTACCGGTTTAATAAACATATTCGTGTACAAGCTTATTACGAGTTCAATTTTAACGAGCAAAGCAGCCGGGTAAAAGGATATGAAAAAAACCGGGAAGACAATGTGTTCACCCTTCGGCTTCAATACAAATTCTAAAGCAGACCGATTCACCGGAATGTAACCGGAAGTACATCGTATTGAAGTAAGCGGTTCGTTTCTTTGCGACCTTACCCAAACGCAAGCGGAGCCTGTTATGCCTAAGCAGCCTGGCGCCGCGGTTACCCTGGCGGGGGCGGTTCGGGCGTGGGAATTTCGCCGGATAGAGTGGGGTGCGGGAGGCCCTGTTTTTAAGCCCTTTGCTTGATTTTGCACAATTTTAACGGGGGTGTGCAATAAAATTGGTTTGTTTTACGTATTTCTTGGGATATTATTCTACCTTTGTCACGTATTTTAGTTATAACATATTTTTACATGAAGACATTAACAATCGGAGACCTGAAGGCTCGTATTCCAATTATCCAAGGTGGAATGGGCGTCGGGATCTCTCTTTCCGGCTTAGCCTCGGCCGTTGCAAACGAAGGTGGGATTGGCGTTATCTCCGCAGCCGGTCTCGGACTTTTATATAAAAAACTCTCTTCCAATTACACTGAAGCCGGCAATTTGGGGTTGAAAGAAGAAATCCGCAAAGCCCGCGAAAAAGCCAAAGGGATTATCGGAGTGAACGTCATGGTGGCGCTTTCCGATTTTGCCGAATTGGTAAAAACCAGTATCGCTGAAAAGGTGGATATTATCTTTAGCGGGGCCGGGCTTCCGCTCGACCTGCCCTCTTTCCTCAAGAAAGATAGCGTGACGAAGCTGGTGCCCATCGTATCGAGCGCCCGCGCGGTGCGTATTATCTGCGAGAAGTGGAAGAATAATTACGATTATCTGCCCGACGCTGTCGTGTTGGAAGGGCCGAAAGCGGGCGGACATCTGGGGTATAAGGAAAATCAATTGGAGGATACCCATTACTCGTTGGAAGAACTGCTGCCCGAAGTCGTAAAGGAAGTAGCTCATTTCGAAGAGAAATACAATAAAAAGATCCCGGTAATTGCGGCAGGAGGCATTTATACGGGAGAAGATATCAAACGCGTGATCGATCTTGGAGCCTCAGGCGTACAGTTAGGAACCCGTTTCGTGACCACCCAGGAATGCGATGCCTCGGAAGCCTTCAAAGAAAGCTATATCAAGGCCGAAGAGAAGGATATCGAGATTATCAAAAGTCCGGTAGGCATGCCGGGCCGCGCCATTCATTGCAGTTTTCTGGAGAAGGTGAAGGCAGGCATCAAACAGCCGAAAGCTTGTCCGTTCAATTGCATCAAGACTTGCGATATTTCCCGTAGTCCGTATTGTATCGTCACAGCGTTGTATAACGCTTTCAAAGGTAATTTCGAAAACGGATACGCTTTTGCCGGCAGTAATGCCTGGCGCGCCAGCCGGATTATGTCGGTGAAGGAAACCATAGCCGAACTAATCAACGAATGGCGGGCTAAAGAGCCGAAATTCGTGTAATTGCCCGCTCAGATAAATCGATAGGCCGGATAAGAAGGTACACCTTTCTTATCCGGCCTATCGATTTCTTTGCTGGTTTTCGCGCCCTCTCAAGGTTGAATATCGCTCAATTCCACCAGCTTATTTACAATGGCATAGATCGTCAGGCCGCTCGCACTGTGAATCTGCAATTTGCGGGCAATATTCCGGCGATGCGTAATCACCGTATGCGTCGAGAGAAAAAGCCGGTCGGCTATTTCCCGGTTCGTCATCCCTTTCACCACACAAACCACAATCTCTTTTTCCCGCGTGCTCAACGATTGTTGTTCATCGCTTTCCGTGTCTGGCGGCGTTTCGTCGGCCGTCAATCTTTCCAGCTTGTGTTTCACCTCGTCGGCGCTGTCGTATAGGCTGATTTGTTCGTCGTAGGCGCGTAATAAAACGGTGTCGGGTACCGTATAAAGCAGGGCGATACACTTCATCTGAGGGCAACCGGATTCTTCTTTCAGGTGAGGCAAGGTAAAATAGCCCGGCAACGAGGGGTTCACGATCAGTATATCCGGTTTGTGCATCCTGAGCGATTCGAAAAGCGATTCGGCCGACGCGATTTCCACCAATTGAATAGGTAATCCCGGCAACCGTTTCAGCAGCAATTCCAAGCCGCCCCGAATAATGACGGAGGGTTCGGCGATGGCAATCTTCAGATTCGTACTCATCATTTTTTATCGTTAAACTTGTTTTTCCAAAGCCAAGATAGCCGGAACGAACAAGTAATCTTCCACCCGGGTATGCGACGCCAGATCCTCTTCTGTGGCGAAAATGTCGAATAATACGCTGTTCAGCATATTACTGCCTGTGCCGGGATAGTATTTAATCAGGATATTCTTAAGCTCCGTGATCTTCATCTCGATTTGGTCGTGCCGTTTGCGGAAAATAGTGATGTTATATTTCGGATCTCTTTTCCCCTCCAGTAAATGGCGGACATAGGGAAATACGGTTCGTTCTTCATACGACATATGTTTATTAACCTCTTCGGCATATTCATCGAAAAATTTGCGGATCACGAACGCCACATCACCGGGGCAATCGGTGATGGCTTCTACCAATTTACGGCGGATATGCGGCAACCGGAAATTCAAAAAGTAATCGTGTGCATTATGCAGGTAGCGAATCAAGCTCTCAATCGAAAGGCAGTTACTTACACTATCGAGCGGCCCTTCAACCTCTTGGGTAAGGAAATTTACCACAGCCAGAAAAGTACAGGCATCCACCCCGTTCTGCCGGCATACTTCACCGATATTTTTTTCTCCGAATCCTAAGGCGATGCCGAAACGGCTCATCACCAAAACCATCGGATAGTTTTCGCAGATCAGGTCGCTCATTTTATCGGTTTCCCGATAGTTTCCGTTTTTATACATAGACTTCTTCTTAACTTGTTTAGGAGCTTCAGTAGTCAAAGATAATTCTTTTTGTTCCATATCCGGCAGTCGTTATTATTATTTTACTTCTTTCAACCGGTCGGGAAAAGCTCGTTTCCCCGGTAGCCAAACCGAAGGGTGACAAAAGAAACAAGCTCCCTTTGCCACCCTCCGCCAGACTTAGCCTTCCGGCTTTTATGGCGGTCTTTTTTCAAGGTTTCATCAGATCGACTGAATAAATTTCACGATCGCATCCCGCTCTTCTTTGCTCAAGGCGCGGAAGTTTTCCTTCGCTTTCTGCGCATCCCCGCCATGCCACATGATCGCTTCGATTTCATTGCGGGCGCGCATATCGTGCAGCCGGTCGTTGGCGCCGGTGCAGAGCAGGGAAAGCCCCCGTCCCCATAAAGGAGTCGTACGGCACCAACCGGTACGAATATCGTTTTTCATTTTCAGTTGATGTTGTACCAAATCAGAATAAGGCCAGATCGTTTGATGCGGATACGAAGGCAGCTTGCCGGCCACCAGCGGATCGCCGGTATACCGATCCTCGCCGGTTGTCCAGCAGGGGCGGTGGCAAAGCGCGCAACCGATTTCCGTGAAAAGCTGTTTGCCTTTTTTAACCTCCTCACTATGCAGGTTACGGGCGGCCGGAACGGCTAATCCCCGGTGCCAGATCATCAGGTTGATGTAATCCTGATCCGTCATCTCGGCTTTATGAATAGCGAGGGTCGGATCGAGCATCCGGTAGATCGAGTCGCGATCGACACCCAGTTTTTGCTGGATTTCCGTATTTTGCGCCATCGCATTCGCCCAGGCGGCCGAGGTATAAAGTTTCGGACGGTCGGAGCGGTTCACATTGGTGATATTCCAGATCGCGTTGGCGCCGGGGCCGTTTTGCAGGGTGCCGCGCGACAGCGCATAGGTAAAACGGCCGGGGTGCGCCGTACCGTCTACTTCCTGAATCAGGTTGACGAACTGGCCCCCTTGGTATTTAGCCGGGTTCAGCGGCAAGCCTAAAGCTTCTTCTTTTTGGTATTGGGCCAGCAAAGAATCGTCGGGAATGGCATCCAGCAAGCCGGTTCCGTAAATGCCGATCGTAGCTTCCAGACGTACCTCGTAATTAGTCGGTTTAGGATCGGTATGGATAAAAGCCGGATCGATGCTGACTTCCGGGTAAATCAAACTGTAGGTTTCGCCGTCGGGAAACCGGTTGCCGTATTTGTCGGTATAGGGTAACCACTTCAGATCGATGCCTTCTTCGTCGATGGGAGGCAGGAACGGACTGACGGCGCGTGTTTGCGGCATACCGGTCAGCTCGGGTACATAGACCTCGGTGTCTTTGTCGTATACCACCAGCAGGTAGCCGTTGCCGTATTCGGCTTTATATTGTTCCACCCGTTTGCCGTGTCCGTAGCCGGGATGGCAATCGATGCAGGAACTGCGGGTATAGGCCGGCCCTAAGCCCGCAAAGGGCGGGGTAGTGGGGTTGAAGGTACGTTCGAACAGGATTTCTCCAAATTTGAATTTCTCCGTTAACCCGGCTTGTTCTACCGCGGGGGTAGGATCTTCGTAGGCCGAGCTGGAGGCGTTGTCGGTCGTTCCTAATTCGCCTCCCGGCCACCATTCGGCGGCGCTGAATACCTCGTTTTCTTCTCCCGGTTGAGGTGTCGGCCCGGGGGCCGGCTCGTCGTCGCTACACCCGGCCAGGCAAACGATGGCAAGCCCCAGTAAACATGGAAATAGGATTGTTTTTTTCATTGCCAAACGATTTATGGATTATTCTTTGGCCAGTTCGGCTTTCGCCTGTGTCAGGATATCATCGAGGGCCTTGCAAGCGTCCATCGCATCTTGGCAGGAAGCATCGGTATAATTAAGTACGAACGGAGCTTTCATCGCTTTGATTTTGGCCAAGGCGTTGCTGATGGCGTCGGTTACCTGTTTGTCGAGGCTGGCATTTACGCTTGCCAGGTAATCGTGCAGGGAAGAGCCGCGTTTTCCTTCGATACCTCCCATATAGGCATTTTCAATACTTCGGATATTATCGTAGAAGTCGGTAATCGAATTGTAGCTGTAAGGCGATTCGATGTAGTTCTTATCCGCACCGGTATGAGCGGCGCCGATTTTTTGCGAGCCTACTTCGTCTGCAATGGTTTTGCAGCCGTCGATGATAGCTTGCGCTGCCGCTGTTGGCGTATTGTATGTGCTCCCGGCTTCTCCGGCTTTCATCATATTTTCTCCATACGAATAATTTCCGATCGTAACCGGCTGTTCCAACTCTTCCGTTACTTTCGCATAACGTTCGGCCGGCGTGGCGTCTTCCCCGGCCCAGGAAGCCTGGAGGCGGTAACAGTTGTTGCGAAGATCGCCGGCTACAGCTACCGAATAAATAAGTTCGTCGTCGGTAATTTCAGCCGCCGGTTTGGGCTTGCCTTCTTTGAAAAGGATATATTCGATGCCGTGAAAACCCAATAAATCTTGCCCCAGTTTGGCCCCCGCCCATACATCGCCGTCTTCGGCAGCCATAGCTTCGATATGTTTCTTATTACTTAATTCATCCATCAGACTACTCAAGTCCAGCGGCCAGGTATCGATATGGGGATCGATGCCGAAATCGGCGGCGGCTCCGAATAGAAAGGCTTCGCTTAATTCCCACTGCGCCCGGGCTTCCAGAAATATATCTGCGGCCGCTTGTACCTTCGCATCCGTTTTCTCTGCTTTCAACGCAGCCAGTTTTTCTACTAAATCCTCCGTATGATCGGCTAAAGCTTCATAGGTAGGAATAACGGTTCCGTTCACAAATTGGGCGGTTATCGCTTCAAAAGCCTTGTCCTTTTCTGTCGTTTGGGTACCCACTTCCGGATCATCGTCGTTGCAAGCGGCGAAATTGAAAACAGCCATGGCACCTAATGCCATGTACAAAGGAAATTTGAAAATCTTTTTCATATCAATTATTTATTTACGAGTTATTCTATCAGTGGATAAAGAATCCGGCATAAGCCACTCCGAGCGAGATAGAGGGTTCGTTGTTGAACTGGCTTTTCAGAAAACGTTGGGAATATTCCGCTTTGATTACAATGTCCTTAATCGGGAAATAATTCAGCCCTACCGCCATCCGGTGACGCTCTGTCCAGGCGTAATCCTGGTATTGGTTGGTAGCGGGTTTATACGCATCATAATATTCGTACCGCCCGAACACGTATAATTTCTGTTCTT
>DBFJSK010000405.1:0-3696 GCA_048403675.1 Tannerellaceae bacterium
CCTTTCTATCCTGTTCCGACGAAGTGCCGGTACCCGATCCTTCCGACAACCCCGTGGATCGAACCGTGTTGATTTATATGGCTGCCGACAATAATTTAAGCACCTTTGCCTACAACAATATCGATTTAATTCTGAAAGGAGCTACCGCGGCGAATCTTGGCGGAGGCAACTTGCTCGTTTATTTCGACCCGATCGACCAAACACCCCAATTGCTGCACATCACAAAAGGGAAGGGCGGAAAAGCCGTTCAAACCGTTATAAAAACCTACGAAGAACAAAACTCCGTCTCCCCCACCGTATTGCGTAACCTCATCGACGAAGTGGTGAAAGACTATCCGGCCGAAAGTTACGGCCTCGTTTTATGGAGCCACGGCACCGCCTGGTTCCCTTCTACAATCTTCTCCATGCTGCGTTCGTTCGGGCAAGACGGCTCGGATGTAATGGAGATCGACCAGTTGCAAGCGGCCTTACCCGATAAAGTATTCGATTTCATTCTTTTCGACGCCTGTTATATGGCCAGCACAGAAGTAATTTACGCGCTGCGCAACAAAGCGGATTATATCATCGGCTCGCCTACGGAAACGATGGCCGATGGCTTCCCCTATGAAAAAATCCTGACGCCGATGTTTCAAGAAACCATCGATCTGGAAAGCATTTGCCGGGAATTTTACGAATATTATGACCAACAAGACGATTATAATCGCTCCGGTACCGTTTCCCTTTCCGCGACGGCTCCGATGCAAAAGCTAGCCGGAATCGTGAAAGAAATCGTAAACGGAAAAGAAGAAACGATATACAATTTGCCGATAAATGAAATGCAACATTTGGAACACCTTACCGGTACGCTCCATGCCCTGTATGATCTCGACGATTACATCCGCCGTTTGGCTACCCCCGAACAATACGCCAAGTTCAGCCAATGCCTGGACGAGGTGGTACTCTATAAACAACATACCCCCTCCGCCACCTACACCTACGAAAGAGGTACGCAAGTAGCCATCCATCATTTTTCGGGCCATTCGATTTACGTACCTCAAAAAGCGCTAAATTCGCTAAACGAATGGTATAAAAAAACCGATTGGTATAAAGCTGTGTACGCCGAATAGGAGAGAGATTCATACCCCAAACCATACCCATCCGCTACCCCCCTAACCTAAAAGCCGGTTTTTAACGCTCCGGCTTTCGTATGCAGCCCACAAACTTTTCCTTTACTCGTACCCGGCTCCCACTTTCTTTGTACCCAGTCCTTACTTATCATACAGCCAAGCCTTCGCTTGGCTGTAACCGGGCTTTCTTTTCAATGCACCAGAAAAACCCGCTTATAAGCTTTTACCTTGCCGCTTGTATGATATAAATCGGCATAAAACAGATAAACCCCAGGTGTAAGCCGCGAACCGTTCAAGGCGCGACCGCTCCACGTGAAACATCCCTGACGCCCCAATAAAGTTTGATTAGTGACCTCGGCCAAACGACGCCCGGCGGTATCAAAAACCCAAGCCCGGCAACTATATCCCGGTTGATCCAGATAATAATTGATCTCGTACTCGCCAGTCGTTTCCGAATACACAGGGGCTTCTATTCCCGTGGGCGTTTCAGACTGATCGGCCCCGAATTGTGAATTGCGATACCCCGGGGTACCATAACCCGCAGTTTCGGAAGCCGAAGTCCAGTTAGACGCTTCCTGCGTGGGCCGGTCGGGATCGATACGCTCCAGCGCAATCCCTTTCTCATTCTTCACCCAAGCCGCATGCCATCCTTTGGCATAGCCAACCTCATCGATCACCTTTCCGTCGGCCGACTGTAGTAAAACCAGGGTAGAAGCTGTATTCGCCAATACCGGCAACCGGAGTTCGTGCAAAACGTCCGGAGAAGAAATCAGATAAAACGAAATAACCCCTTCTTGATTTTTAGTTAATAAAACATAGCCCCCCGACGGCACGACAAAAGGGACAGAGGAAAGCGGATACCGCGTACTTAAATTACCGTCGTTTTTCCGGGTAGCTATCGCCAGACCGGCCAGGGAAAGCGAACGCTCCGAACGATTATACAATTCGATATACTCGCTGCCCCCTTCAAAAGGATTGGGTAATAACTCGTTGAACACGATTTCTCCGGGCAATACTGTTTGGGCTTCCGGAAGCGAAGGCTCCGGATCGACGTTCGGTTCGTCAGGATCTTCCGGCTCATCGGGAACAGAAGCCGCCGGAGAATTGACACTTCCCGGCGTACCTCCGCGGGCATCGGTGGAAAGATGCCAGCCTGTTTCGCATCGCTCCCAGGAAACACCCGGCTTAGCCTTGGCATAGGTGACTGTATCGATCAAGTTGCCCGCCGGATCTTTCAACTGCAACGCTTTGCCGGCATTCGCCAAAAGCGCGGGGAATTTATCGAGCGGCATTTCCTGGCCGCCGGCATCCACCTTCAGGGCACGGCCGGCCTTATATAAAACGATATAACCGCCCGCCGGCAATTCAGCCTCTCCCAGCAAAACTGCTTTCCCGCCATATACGAAACCCCAGTTTTTCAAAGGAACCGGAGAAGCCGAAGTATTCTTTAATTCTACATATTCCGTCTCCGCAAGCAACGTCAGTCCTTTCGGATCGGCCATAATTTCATTGATCCGGAGCGTCTTTTCCGGATAGCTTCCCTCGTTGTCGGAATGGCCGGGGTCGTCGGGCGTTTCCCCCGGCTCTTCCCCTTCTTCCAAAGAAACATCGCAACTACCCGAAGCCAGCGGCGTGCCTTCCGCATCCGTCAGCCCTTCCCAGGCAATCGTATAGGAACAACCCGTTTTCATTTCGGCCCCAAACCGGGTATTTACGACTTGGCGGGTTTCGTCGGCATAGGTTTGCCGGTCGGCCGTTCCGATGCCGGAAATTGTAAATTGCGCCTGGTGAATTAAAACCGGGGCACTGAAACAAAATTGAAGCGTGGAAAGAGTAAGCGGCGCCACCGATTCGAGTGTGGGAAGAGAAGCATCGCCACCCGGCTCGTGAGAACCGGAATGATCGGGATCAGGCTTGTCAGGATCAGGGTCGTCCGGGTCGGGATCGTCGGGATCGGAAGTATCCGGAGAAAGGACGGACGAAATACGGATGGGCCCGAAATTGAACAAGGCATCCTTTTTACTGGCCGCTTTACAACAACAAGCCAATAGCAGATTGCCGCCGGTACGAACGTCAGGAAGGCCCGGCGTATGATACGTCCCTTCTTTATAAAATGCCTTTTCGCCCGGCAAACGCGTATAAAGCGTCCAGAGCGTATTATTTTCCATAGCCAGCCTCACCTCCACCGAGGGCGCCTCGGCATCGAGTATACCTTTTCGCCCCGCAATCACCCGCACCGGATCCGCATTTCCTTCCCAGCGATAAAGCGATACGTTATCCTCGTTGTGCCCGATCTGCACATAAAACAAAATATCACTCGGCTGCCCGGTAGCATAAACGTACATCCGCGCATGATTGGCGGTAGAAGGATTAAAACCGAAAGAAACCCGCCCCTGCCACTCCATCGTGCGGGTATAGGCAACGGGAGCGCTCAAAGAATAAGTACCACTTTTGCGGCCCCCGTCGAATTGAAGCGTACCGGCCGACGGAATCCGGAAAAACGCCCGCTGGCCCGTCCAGGCCGGCGGAACCTCTGGCCCTTCGAAAGGTTCGTAAAACTGGGAAAAAGCACAAACAGGCAGGAATAAGG
>DBFJSK010000406.1:0-9266 GCA_048403675.1 Tannerellaceae bacterium
TACCAGGTATTCCGGGAAAAATATGGTTTCCTGCCGAATTTGAGTATTGTGGATTTAGTATTCAATATGGGGCCGGAAGCGATTCTGGTGCTGCGCGATTCGATCCCGCAGTGTAAAAAGATTTGACGTTCGGGCGTAAATTTTTTTTACGGTATCTTTGGATCTGCTTATAAAAGGTATTCTATTTCAATCGCTTATATTCGTGGCACGATTTTAGCTGTGTAGGTTGGCACGAACTGATACTTTACGTACTTATTCTATACGATTAACACAGCTTATTATGCGAATTTTTCTTTTTTGCTTCCTTTTCGTTGCCGCCGGGACCTGGGCCCAAACCCCGTGGTCGCTCGACGACTGCATCCGCTATGGCGTGGAACAAAATCTCACCCTGCACAATAAACAACTCGATACCCGGATTGCCGGCGAGAATTATCTCGGTGCCTTAGGCCGTTTTTTGCCGGAGGTGGGCACTTCGGGGAACCTGGGCAAGCGCTTCGGCCGCTCGGTCGATCCGAAGACGAATTTGTATACCGAGACGGCTTTTGTGGAAAGTAACCTAGGATTGAATGTTTCGCTCCCTTTATTCGAAGGGTTTACCCGGATCAACTATTTAAAATTCCAGAAACTCAACCGCGCGATCAGCCGGCTCGACGCGCAAGTAAAAGAAAACGACGTTGCCTACGAGGTGATGGATGCATATTACCAGTACTGCTTCGAAAGGCGGATGCTGGAACTGGCCGGGGAACAACGCCGGCTGAGCGAGGAGTATTTAGCCCGGACGGAAGAGTATTTGGCGTTGGGTTTGCGCTCTCCTTCCGATTTACAAGAGATGAAGGCCCGTTTGCAATCGGATATTTACCAGGAAACCGTGCGGGAGAATAATCTCCGGAGCGCACTTTTACGGCTCAAAAAATTATTGAATCTCACGGAACGCGATTCGCTTCGGATCGCTTGCACGGAAAACGATTCCCTCCCCCTGCTTTACCAACCGGCGATGGCCGAAGAGATTTACCGGATATCGGAAACGGTTTTGCCCCAGATGCGCGCGATGGAGTTGCGGCAGCAGGCGGCGCGCCGGTCGGTAGCCTTGGCCGCAGGCAAGTTTTGGCCGATTATCCAGGGCAAGTTTTCCTGGCAAACAGGGTATTACGATACCGAACGGAATGAAGCAGGCGGCCTCATTTCCTTCGCCGACCAGTTGCGGAATAATGAAAGTAAATATATCGGGATCAGCATTTCTTTTCCGATCCTGACGAGCCTCAGTCGTTTGACGGAAGTGAGGAAAGAACGGCTGAGGCTCAAACAGGTGCGAAACGACGTCGCCCAGCAGAAAATTAGCTTGTATGCCGAAATCGAAGAGGCGTGCCAGGAATTGAAAGCGGCGGCCACGGAACACGCTGAAGCCCTCGAAAGACTCCGGTTCGAAACAATTTCGCTAGAAGAAAATGAAGAGAAATGGGCCGAAGGGTTGATCTCCATTTTCGAACTGACGGAAAAGCGCAACCAGTATATTTCGGCCAAGGCGGAACTGGCCCGTTGCCTCCTGCAATACGAGATCAAAGACCGTACGTTGGAATTTTACCGCCGAGGGACATTTATTCACGCACAATAAAGAAGACGTGGTTTCTTATAGACCCGTTCTTATATAAGGATAGTATCATCGATTACGATTAAAAAATTATTCATACGCTATGATGACAAACAATATGGATACCCGTATCGAACGGAAATCCCGTTTTACCAAAAAGCAACTCTATGCCGCCGCAGGGGGTATCGTGGTGTTGCTTTTAGGCCTGTATTTTATTTTTCGCGATACTTCTTCTTCGATGAAGGTGGAGAAAGAGCGGCTGAGCATCGCCAAGGTGCAGCAAGGAGAATTTAACGATTATATCCGGGTGATCGGGCAGGTATTGCCGAGCCGGATTATTTACCTGGATGCCATCGAAGGGGGCCGGGTGGAAGAACGACTGATCGAAGAGGGCAGCCAGGTAAAGGCCGGCGACGTGATTTTGCGGCTGAGCAACCCGTTGTTGAATATCGGGATTATGCAGAGCGAGGCCGATTTGGCTTACCAGGAGAACGAGCTGCGGAATACGCGAATCAGTATGGAGCAGGAAAGCCTGCGTTTGAAACAAGACCGGATCGGGCTTGAAAAAGAGCGGGTGCAGAAAGAGCGTCGCTTCCGGCAATACGAACGCTTGTACGGCAAAGGCTTGCTGTCGAAAGAAGATTTCCTGGCGGCCAAAGAAGATTATGAAGCAGCCGTCGATCAGTTGAAAGTAGTCGACGAGCGGATTCACCAGGATGATTTGTTTCGCAGCAGCCAATTGGAAAGCCTCGACGAGAATATCCGGAATATGAAAAAAAGTTTGGCGTTGGTGCGCGAACGTTTGGAAAACCTGAAGATCAAAGCTCCGGTAGACGGGCAGTTGGGTAACCTGGAAGCCCAGATCGGTCAGTCCATCGCGCAAGGCGAACGGATCGGACAGGTGATTACGCCCGATTTGAAAGTGGAAGCCAAGATCGACGAACATTACGTGGAAAGGATACTGGCCGGTTTGCCGGCCGATTTCGAACGCGAAGGCAGGCGTTATCAGATGGAAGTAATGAAAGTATATCCCGAAGTGCGGGAAGGCCAGTTCCGGACAGATTTATATTTTGTTTCCGAACGTCCGGAGAATATCCGGGCCGGCCAAACTTACCACCTTAATTTGCAATTGGGCGATCCGGCGCCGGCCATTCTGATTCCCCGCGGCAGCTTCTATCAGGCTAGCGGCGGCCAGTATGTGTATGTGGTGAATGAAGAAGAAACGGAGGCGCGCCGCCGCCCGGTAAAGCTGGGCAGACAGAACCCGCAGTTTTATGAGGTGACCGAAGGCGTGAAACCGGGCGAGAAGGTGATTATTTCCGGGTATGAACTGTTCGGAGAAAATGAACGGCTGGCGATTAAGTAAGCACTTGGAAGCCAGAAGGGAAAAACAAAAGAATAAATCAATTTAAATAATTCGGTATGATTAAAACAGAAAAATTGTCGATGATCTTCACCACCGAAGATGTGCAGACAAAAGCATTGAACGAGGTCAGCCTGGAAATAAAGCAAGGCGAATTCGTGGCCATCATGGGCCCGTCGGGGTGCGGCAAATCGACTTTGCTGAACATCTTAGGCACACTCGATACGCCCACATCGGGTACTTACCTTTTCTTTGACAAGGAGATAAACAAAATGAGCGAAAGCCAATTGACGGCTTTTAGGAAAGGAAATATCGGATTCGTTTTCCAGAATTTCAACCTCATCGACGAACTCACGGTGTATGAAAACGTGGAATTGCCCCTGGTTTATCTGGGCGGTAAAACGGCCGACCGCAAAAAAAAGGTGATGGAGGTGCTCGAACGCATGCGTATCGCCCACCGCGCCGGCCACCTGCCGCAACAGCTTTCGGGCGGCCAGCAGCAGCGCGTGGCTATTGCCCGGGCCGTAGTAACGGATTGTCCGCTGATCCTGGCCGACGAACCGACCGGCAACCTCGACTCGACCAACGGCGTGGAAGTGATGGAACTGCTGAGCGAACTGAACCGGCAAGGAACCACTATCGTGATCGTGACGCA
The DNA here is from genome assembly GCA_048403675.1 of Tannerellaceae bacterium. GTDB lineage: Bacteria > Bacteroidota > Bacteroidia > Bacteroidales > Tannerellaceae > Parabacteroides. The sequence goes on from DBFJSK010000406.1 coordinate 3,607, forward strand.
CTCGCAGCGCGACGCCACCTATGCCCATCGGATTATTCATTTGCTCGACGGAAAAATCGTATCGGAAGAGTTTAACCCATCCGCTAAATAAAAACAGCTTTATGATTATTCAGAATTACTGGAACAGCACGATTAAGAATCTGGCCAAGAAAAAAGGGTTTAGCGCGATGAATATCCTGGGCCTGTCGATCGGTATGGCGGCGGCCTTGCTGATCCTCACCTATGTGGCTTTCGAATTCAGTTTCGACACCATGCACAGCCGGAAAGACCGCATATTCCGGGTGGAAGCGCGTTTTTACGAAAACGGTGAACTTACCGACGACTGGGCCACGAGTTCAGCCGGATACGGGCCGGCCATGAAACAAAATATCACCGGGATCGAAGAGGTTACGCGCGTAGGTTCGCAATATTTTCCCGAACAAGTCGTCAAACAAGGCGAACTGCTTTACCGGGAAAACAAGATTGCCTATGCCGACGGAAACTTTTTCCGTTTTTTCGATTTCGACTTGCTCAAAGGCGATCCCGACCGGTGTCTGGCGTCGCCAGGCCAAGTCGTTATTACGGAGCGGATCGCCCGCAAGTATTTCAAAGATACCGATCCGATGGGGAAAATACTGATTTTCCGCAGCAACGAAGGGGAAACCGCCTGCGAGGTAACCGGCGTAATGAAAGAAATGCCGGCCAACTCCCATACCCGTTACGAGATACTTATCTCGATGACAACCCTGCCGAAGTGGCTCCACGAATACTGGTACAAACACGAAGTGTATACCTATGTATTGCTTTCGTCGGCCACCGTACGCCAGCAAGTGGAAGAAGCATTCCCCCTGATGGCGGAGAAATACAAAACCGAAGAAGCGCTCAAAAACAAAACCTGGGCCATCCGTTTAATTCCGCTCACCGACATTCACCTGAACCCTCAAAAGTCGTACGAACCGGAGACGAAGGGGAGCCGGTCGTCGATGATCGTGTTGATATTTGCCGCCCTGGCCATTCTTTGCATCGCCTGGATCAACTACATCAATATGACGGTAGCCCGTTCGATGGAAAGGGCTAAAGAAGTGGGCATCCGCCGAGCCTCGGGCGCCAGCCGCAAGCAGATTATCGTTCAATTCCTGTTCGAGTCGCTGGTAATGAACCTGATTGCGCTGGTGCTGGCCGTCGGCATCATGGAAGCGGTGCTGCCGGCCTTCCATTCGCTCACCGGACGCGCGTTGAGTTTCTCCACCTGGGTCACTACCTGGCTGGGTGTCGTGCTGCTGGTCATTTTTGCAGTCGGCGTGTTCGCCTCGGGCTTTTACCCGGCGATGATTTTATCGGGAATCAAACCGATCAAGATGTTGAAAGGCAAATTCACGCACACCCGGAGTGCCAATATCACCCGCAAAACATTGGTCGTGGTGCAATATGTCGCTTCGCTCGTTCTGCTATGCAGTACGCTGATCGTGTACGCCCAACTCGATTTCATGCGCAAATCCGCTTTAGGCGTGCGTACCGATGAAACCCTGGTATTGAAATTCCCCGCTCAATGCGACGAGTTGGCCCAGAAACTGCAAGCCATGCGTAAAGAAATCGCCCTCTTGCCCAATGTAAAGCACGTCACCGTATCGGGCGCCGTACCGGGTACGGAAGTAGCCGACTTCCTCTCCATCGTACGTGAAAACGATGCACTCAAACAAACGCGTTTACTGGAAATGCTGATTCTTGACGAAGGCTATCTGGATGCGTTCAACCTGAAGCTGATAGCCGGCCGCGGGTTCTCCGAAGACTACGGCAGCGACAGTTATAAATTGGTTCTCAACGAATCGGCCGTTCATACGCTGGGCTTTTCCTCGGCTGAAGAAGCCCTGGGCCAGCGCCTCTTGGTGGAAACTGTGGACGAACCGATGCAAATTATCGGCGTGGTGAAAAACTACCACCAGCAATCGCTCAATAAAGATTATACCCCCATCTTATTCGCTTTGCACGATAAGTTGAGTTGGATGAAGCAACGGTACATTTCGATCGTAACCGAAAACAGCCAGCCCAAAGCACTGGTGACGGACATCGAAACCATCTGGAACCGTTATTTCCCGGATTCGAGCTACGATTACTTCTTTCTCGACCAATTCTTCGACCAACAATATAAACAAGACGAGGTATTCGGCCTGATCGTGGCCCTCTTCGCTTTGCTGGCCATCTTTATTTCCTGCATGGGGCTGTGGGTATTGGTGATGTTCGCCTGCTCGACCCGCATCCGGGAGATGGGAATCCGCAAAGTATTAGGCGCTTCGAAGAAACAATTATTCCTGGAACTAGGCCGCGAGTTCTTCGTACTGATCGGCATTTTGATCGTGATCGCCCTGCCGGTGGCTTACCTGGTGATGGATAATTGGCTGAGCCATTTCTCCTTCCGGACGCCATGGAAAATGTGGTTCTTCCTATTGCCCGTCCTCCTGCTCGTCGTCATTTCCTTACTGACCATCAGTTGGCAAACCGTGAAAACCATTCTCACCAAACCGGCCCGTTCGCTCAGGTACGAATAAGCGGCAAAAGGATCGTGAACCGCGTCCGGACAAAGGGTTCGGAAGAAACGGTCAGCTCACCGCCATGCATCCAGATCATCCGGCGGGAAAGGCTCAGGCCGATCCCGCTGCCGGTTGCCTTGGTTGTGAAAAAAGGCACGAAAATATCCTCCTGCAATTCCTTGGCTATCCCCGGCCCGTTATCGCTTACATCGATCCGCACCTCCCTGGCCATACGAAAAGCCTCCAGGCGGATCTCACGCCCCTCCGGCACCTCTTCCAGCGATTGCATCGCATTCCTGATTAAATTGAGTAAAACCTGCGACAGCAACTCCTCGTCGGCCTCGACGGAAAACACCTTCGGCGTAAAAAGCAAGGTAAACCCGATAGACAGCCGCTCCAAATCGGCCTGCAACAACACCTGAAGATTCCCGGCCAACCGGTTGAAAGAAAACAACCGGATAACAGGAGGCTGCAAATAAGACAAACGCCGGTACGATTCGGTAAAACGCATCAAACTACGGCTTTGGCTTCTGACCGTTTGCAGTCCGCGAATCGTCTTGCGGATCATGCGCTCGTTCACCTCCCCCACCGGGCAGGAAACCCCGCCGCGTTCATAATAAGAAAGAAGCGTACCGGAAAGCGAAACGATAGGCGCGATCGAATTCATGATCTCATGCGTCAACACATGCGTAAGCTTTTCCCACGACTCCGACTCTTTCTCGCTCAGCTCGCGCCCAATATCTTTCAAGGTAAGCATATGTATCGTCTCTTCAGTTTGTACGATACGCCGATACGCCGCCGACAACGAACGCATCCCCCGCGCCCCCGGCAATTTAAGCAAGGCCGAACCCGTCTCTTTCAACTCCTTTTCATACCGGGCAAAACCCGGAATAGCCTGTTCCAACTCCCCGGCCGACTGCATCGACGCCCGGCCCAACAAATGCAAAGCCGCTTCATTCACCACCCTTATCCGGCCCGATTCATCCCACGAAACGATACCCGAGGGTACCTGTCCGATCAAGGCCCGGTAAAAATGCGCCTGCCGGCTACTCTCCATTTTCAACTCCGACAACTGCTCGTTCACCCGGTTAAAAGCGACATACAAATCCCGCTCCTCCCGGCTGCGGCCTTTCTCCGGAAATAAAGCCATCCCCTCCCCGTCGTGCAACGCTTCGATAAAACGCTGAATCCGGCGGTTCGCGCTATTCAAATAAGCCACCAACCCAGCCACCAACCCCAGCGCCGCCGCCAGGCAAACCACGCCCAAGATAACAGCCCGGCCCGAACCGACAAGTTTCAAGCCGCAAGCGGCCATCGCCAAAATAGCCGCCAGATACACAAGAATCCGGATATACATGCGGGCGCTGAACATACCACTCAGGAATTAAACCGTTTCAACTTATTATACAACGTCTGCCGCGTGACGCCCAATTGCTCGGCCGCCGCCGTCAGGTTGCCGTCGTTCTGGCGGATAGCCTGCTCGATGGCCTTGCGCTGAAGCTTCGCCTGCGAAGCCAGCGGCAAATTCCCTATCTCATCCAAAAAAAGCGTACTCCCGTCGGCCGCTTCGAACTTGCCCGCACGCATCTCGTGCGCATCCGTAAAAGCCCCTTTTTCGTGTCCGAACAACTCGCTTTCGAACAGCGACTCGCTCACCGCCCCCATATCCACGCTCACCATCTGGCGGCGGCTGCGAAGCGAAAGCCGGTGAATCTCGCGCGCCAACATCTCTTTTCCCGTGCCGTTCTCGCCGGTAATCAACACATTCGCATCCGTCTTGGCCACCTTCGTAACCACCTTGATTAATTTCATCATCGCCCCCGAATGTCCGATCACCATCGCCGGCTCGCTTTTTCCCGCCGGAGCCGAAGCCGAAACCGAATCGCAGCCCGAAATCAGCCCCGCCCCTCCGGCCCCCGATGTTCCCGAAAAGCCCTTCCCTTTCGACCCTTTCCGGCGCGCCTGCTCCGAAGCCGAAAAAGCGGCCAGCACTTTTTCCACCAGCACCTCGTTATCCCAAGGTTTGAGCACAAAATCGGCGGCTCCCGCTTTCAGCGCCTTGACCGCCAGTTCCACATCCCCGTAAGCCGTCAGCATCACCACCGGGATGTCGGGCGCCACTTCCCAGATACGCCGAAGCCAGAACAACCCTTCGTTGCCCGTATTCACGCCGGCCGAAAAATTCATATCGAGAACCACCAGATCGGGAGGCGCCTGATCCAGAAAAAAAAGAATCCGGTTCGGGTTCGAAGCCGTTTCCACATGTTCGAACACATCCTCCAACAACATCTCCAGCGAAGTTAATACGCTCTTATTATCGTCGACCACCAAAATCGTTCCAGGGTGCATGAGATCTCCTTTTTTGCGTAAAGGTATAAGCTCCTGCACGTTCGTGCAAGCAGGTGTAAAAATATTTGACGTTTTTTCTCCTTAATTTCCACCTTCCTCTTCGGGGGTCGGCAAATAAGCGATTTTCAGGATACCGGCCGCGGGCTGCGTTTGCTTCCCGCCCACATACTCCCGGCCGTCGGTAGTGCGAAGCAAAGGCAAATGCAACGGATCGGCCGTACAATCGAAAGCGGCGCTCCAGGCATAATTCCGCCCGTTCCATTCGTTTCCATCCTGCTCGGCCGCCTGGTTGCGCGGATGTTTATACCCGATCGCTTGTCCGTTCTCTTTCTGAAGAATCACCAGCGGGCTGGCATAATTTTTCTCTCGCAAAGTAAAAGTCAGTTTCCACACCGCCCCGAATATACGTCCCACCGTTTCCTGCAAGCCGTTTCCCGCCACCGAAATCCCCTCCTTATTCAAGGCCAGGCAATTCACGATATCCGTATTATTGATATTCGACCCGATTCCCCCCGCGAACGCCCGCGGAGGCAAACCGGCCGACATCGCCCGCACCCGGCCCGTGCTATAACACGAAACGATCTCCGTAAACTGGGCGGAAATGCCTCCCGCCAACGCATACATGGCCCCGGTAGCCTCCACACAGCAAGCCGCATAACAATCCCGGATCAGATTCGCCCCACCGATTCCGGAAGCCGTCGCCGTCCTTCCCTCGCACCACGTGGCCACCGACCCGGAAGCACAACAATTCAAAATATCTCCATACCCATACGCGCATACAGATCCGGCATAAGCGATAAGCCC